>NZ_MKSS01000040.1:0-31557 GCF_001897365.1 Hydrogenophaga sp. 70-12 | reverse complement strand
GCCGGGGCCAGCGGCGCGTCGGTGCGGGTGGCGATGCTGTGCGTGCGCCGGGCCCAGGCGTCGCTCAGCGGCACCGCCGCCAGCGGCAGGTGGGCCAGCTGCGGCGCCACGGCCTCCAGCGGCAGCACGCCCACGCCCAGGCCGGCGGCCACCATGCGGCAGACGGCGTCGAAGCCGCGCATGCGCATGCGCACGTTCAGCGGTTGGCCGGCGTCGGTGGCCGAAGCGAGCAGGCGGTTGGACAGGGCGGTGCCGTCGCTCAGGGTGATGAAGGGCTCGTCCAGCGCCTCGGCCAGGCGCAGTTTCTTGCGGCCCGCCAGGCGGTGCGAGCGCGGCGTGAGCAGCACCAGGGTGTCGCTGAAGAAGGGCGTGAAGGTCAGGCCGGCCGGGGGCACCGGCAGGTCGACCACGCCGAAGTCGGCGCGGCCTTCGATCAGGGCCAGCGGGATCTCGGGGCTGCCGCGTTCCTCGATGTCGACGCGGATCAGCGGGTGGCTGGACAGGAAGCGCTGCAGGCGCTGCGGCAGCACCTCCAGCAGGGCCGAGGTGTTGGCCAGCACGCGCACCTGGCCTTGCAGGCCCTGGCTGTAGCCCTTGAGGTGCTGGGCCAGCCGGTCGGCGTCGGTCAGCAGGGCGCGGCTGCGCTGCACGAGCATCTGGCCCGCGGGCGTGAGCTGCACGCCGCGCGAGGAGCGCTCGAAGATGCGGAAACCCAGCGAATCCTCCAGCGCGGTGATGCGCGAGCTGGCGGCGGCCACCGCCAGTTGCAGGCGCTCGCTGGCGGCGCTGATGGAGCCGAGGTCGGCGGCGGCGATGACCACGCGCAGCGTGCCGAGGTCGATGGGCTCGAGCATGCCGTGGCGCCGGGGAGTGGCCTCAGCCCAGTCGGGCGCGGTGGCGCGCGATCTGCGCGCGCACCTGTGCGGGCGCGGTGCCGCCCAGCGTGTGGCGCGCCGAGAGCGAGCCGCGCAGGCTCAGCACCTCGTACACGTCCTTTTCGATGCTGGGGTGAAAGCCCTGCAGCACGGTGAGCGGCAGCTCGGAGAGGTCGCAGTTGTGCGAGGTGGCGGCCTTCACCGCGTGCGCCACGGTCTCGTGCGCGTCGCGGAAGGGCAGGCCCTTCTTGACGAGGTAGTCGGCCAGGTCGGTGGCGGTGGCGTAGCCCTTCTGCGCGGCGGCCTCCATGGCGGGAGCGTTCACCGTGAGGCCGCCTTCCTTGGCGCCCGTGGCCGGGTTCAACTGGCCGCCCACCATCTCCGCGAAGATGCGCAGCGTGTCGGTGAGCGTGTCCACCGTATCGAACAGCGGCTCCTTGTCTTCCTGGTTGTCCTTGTTGTAGGCCAGGGGCTGGCCCTTCATGAGGGTGATGAGCCCCATGAGGTGGCCCACCACGCGCCCGGTCTTGCCGCGCGCCAGCTCGGGCACGTCGGGGTTTTTCTTCTGCGGCATGATGGACGATCCGGTGGTGAAGCGGTCGGCGATCTTCACGAAGCCGAAGTTCTGGCTCATCCACAGGATCAGCTCTTCGCTCAGGCGGCTGATGTGAACCATGCACAGCGAGGCCGCGGCCGTGAATTCGATGGCGAAGTCGCGGTCGCTCACACCGTCCAGGCTGTTCTGGCACACCGCGGGGGCCCCGTTCTCGTCGACCATGCCCAAGGTGCGGGCCACGCGCTCGCGGTCCAGCGGGTAGGTGGTGCCGGCCAGGGCGGCGCTGCCCAGTGGCAGGCGGTTGGTGCGGCGGCGCACGTCGTCGAAGCGCTCGGCGTCGCGCGAGAACATCTCCACATAGGCCAGCAGGTGGTGCGCGAAGCTCACGGGCTGGGCCACCTGCAGGTGCGTGAAGCCGGGCAGGATCACCTCGACGTTCTTCTCGGCCACGTCCACCAGCGCGCGCTGCAGCTCGGTGAGCAGGCCGCCGATGAGGTCGATCTCGCCGCGCAGCCACAGGCGCACGTCGGTGGCGACCTGGTCGTTGCGGCTGCGGCCGGTGTGCAGTCGCTTGCCCGCGTCGCCCACCAGCTGCGTCAGGCGCGCCTCGATGTTGAGGTGCACGTCTTCCAGGTCGAGCTTCCACTCGAAGGCGCCGCTCTCGATCTCCTGCGCGATCTGCGCCATGCCGCGCTGGATGTCGGCGTGGTCCGATGGGCCGATGATGCCTTGCGCCGCCAGCATCTCGGCGTGTGCGAGACTGCCCTCGATGTCGGCCTGCCACAGTCGCTTGTCGAAGAAAACGCTGGCGGTGTATCGTTTGACTAACTCGCTCATCGGCTCCGAGAATAGGGCGGACCAGGCTTCGGATTTCTTGTCGAGTTGGTTGGATGACATGGTGTTGTCAGCGGCTGGACGGGGGAGTGTGAGAGCGCCTGGGCAACCAAGCGCGGGCCTGGGTGGCCGACCGAATGGAAAACGGCATCGCTTCCCATGAAAGATTCGCGGATTTTATCGACCTTCCAGGAACTGCCCCACGCGGCTGGGGCGCGCCCGCTCACCGAGATGCCCGAGCATGTGCGGGCCCGCGTGCAGGTGTTCGACACCTGCCAGGTCGGCGTGGTGCTGCGCGCGGTGCTGTTCGTGCAGGCCGTGGTGGCCGTGGCGGCGCTGTTCACCGCCACCAGCTTCGTCACCTGGGGTGCCGCGCTGGCCATCTACACCGGCGCCGCGCTGCCCGCCGTGCTGGCCTGGCTGCTGGCCATCTGCGCGCTCAAGCGCCAGCTGGGCCGACTGGCCTCGCACTGGCAGTGGGCCGTGGGCGTCTCGCTGGGGGCGCTGGCGGGCCTGTACGGCTGCGCGCTGGTGGTCTGGCTGGGCGTTCTCACGCAGCAGCTGTGGCTGGCGTCGGCGGCGGCCGGGGCGCTGGTGGCGGCGGTGCTGGTGGCCGGGCTCGTGTGGCGGGCCAAGGCGCGCATGCCGGCGGGCACCACGGCCCGGCTGGCCGAGCTGCAGGCGCGCATCCGCCCGCACTTCCTGTTCAACACGCTCAACAGCGCCATTGCCCTGGTGCGCGAAGAGCCGGCCAAGGCCGAGAGCCTGCTGGAAGACCTCAGCGAGCTGTTCCGCCACGCCCTGGCCGATCCGAAGGAGGCGGTGCCGCTGTGGCAGGAGCTGGAGCTGGCCGAGCACTACCTGGCCATCGAGCAGGTGCGCTTCGGCGATCGCCTGCAGGTGGAGTGGGCGATCGACGAAGCGGCGTCCAAGGCCCGCCTGCCGCCCCTGATCCTGCAGCCGCTGGTGGAGAATGCCGTCAAGCACGGCGTGGAGCCCAGCCCCACCGGGGCCACGGTGCGCATCAGCACGCAGCGCCGCGGCGGGGTGGTGGTGATCAAGGTCACCAATACCGTGCCGGCGGGCAGCGGCAAGCGCGGCAACGGCCTGGCGCTGGACAACGTGCGGCAGCGGCTGACCTTGTTGCATGATGTGCAGGGGCGCTTCCAGAGCGCGCTGGTCAACGGCGTTTTCCAGGTGCGCCTCGAAATCCCGGTATAAGCGCGACATGGCAAAAGACCGACCACGGAGCAAGACATGGCACTGAAGGTTCTGATCGTCGACGATGAAGCCCTGGCGCGATCGCGCATGCGCACCCTGCTGGCCGAGTGCACGGAGCCGCGCACCGACGTGGTGGGCGAGGCCGGCAACGCCGTGCAGGCGATGGACATGATCCAGCGCACCCATTGCGAACTGGTGCTGCTGGACGTGCACATGCCGGGGGTGGATGGCATCACCCTGGCGAACACCCTGCGCCAGATGGCCGCGCCGCCCTCGATCGTGTTTGTTACAGCCTACCCGGAGCACGCGGTGAGCGCCTTCGAGGTGGAGGCGGTGGACTACCTGACCAAGCCGGTGCGCCGCGAGCGACTGCAGCAGGCGCTGCAGAAGGTGGTGAAAGTGCGCGCGGGCAAGGAAGGCAGTGGCGATTCCGGTCCGCCGGAGGCGCTGATCATCCAGGAGCGCGGGCGCAGCGAGCGCGTGGCGCTGTCGGACATCATCTACCTGAAGGCCGAGCTGAAGTACATCACCGTGCGCACGGCGGAGAAGGAGCACATCTACGACGGCGCGCTGAGCGACCTGGAGGCGCGCTACTCCCACCTCTTCGTGCGCGTGCACCGCAACGCCCTGGTGTCGCGGCGGGCGGTGCGGGCGGTGGAAAAGCACAGCGACCCGGTCGAGGGTGAAGGCTGGACCGTGCGGCTCGACGGGGTCGAGGAGCGGCTGGCGGTGTCGCGCCGCCAGCTGGCGGCGGTGCGCGAAGCCTTGATGGGCTGAGGCCTGCCCGCGCGGCGCGCGGGTTCAGATTTCCGCGGCTTCCACCAGAAACCGCACCCGCCGCTGGCCCTGCCATTCGTCCAGTTCCAGCCGGAAGGCGAGCTTCACCCGCTCGGGCAGCGGTTCGGTGTGACCGAACCAGATGCCGTCCACCGCATCGCCCTGGTGCTGCAGCTTGAGCGCCAGGTGCTTCTCGCCGACGATGCGCTGGCTCACCACCCGCAGCTCCTCGCAGAACACCGGTGGTGCGAAGCCCTGGCCCCAGACCTGGCCTTGCAGCAGCTCGACCAGGTCGGGCCGGCGGTACTGCCGGTCCAGCGCGCCGTCGGCCTCCAGGCGGCGCTGCAGCGTGGCGGCGTCCAGCCACTCGTGCGCCACCTGCTGCAAGGCCTGCTCGAACAGGTCCAGGTGCTCTTCCGCGACGGTGCAGCCCGCGGCCATGGCGTGGCCGCCGAAGCGCAGCAGCACGCCCGGGTGGCGCTTGGCCACCAGGTCCAGCGCGTCGCGCAGGTGAAAGCCCGGGATCGAGCGGCCCGAACCCTTGAGCTCGTGTTCCTTGCCCGGCGCCGCGCTCGCGGCGAAGACGAAGGTCGGCCGGTGCAGCTTGTCCTTCAGGCGCGAGGCCACGATGCCGACCACGCCTTCGTGGAAGTCCGGGTCGAACAGCACCATGGCCGGTGGCGGTTCCTCGCCGTCGTCGAACAAGGCCTCGGCCATCTCCAGCGCCTGCTCGCGCATCTCGCCCTCGATGGCCTTGCGCTCGCGGTTGATGCCGTCCAGGGTGCGCGCCAGTTCCTCGGCGCGCGCCTTGTCGTCGGTCAGCAGGCATTCGATGCCCAGCGTCATGTCGGACAGGCGGCCGGCCGCGTTCAGGCGCGGGCCGAGCGCGAAGCCGAAGTCGAAGCTGCTCGCGGTGTCCAGGCGCCGGCCGGCGACCGCGAACAGCGCGTCCATGCCAGCCGGCAGGGCGCCCGCGCGCACGCGCTTGAGGCCCTGGGCGACGAGGCGGCGGTTGTTGCCGTCGAGCTTTACCACGTCGGCCACGGTGCCCAGGGCCACCAGGGGCAGCAGGGCGTCGATGCGGGGCTGGTTTTTGGCATCGAAAACCCCGCGCTCGCGCAGCTCGGCGCGCAGCGCGAGCAGCACGTAGAACATCACGCCCACGCCGGCGATGCTCTTGCTGTCGAAGGCGCAGCCGGGCTGGTTGGGGTTGACGATGACGCAGTCGGCCGGCAACTGCGGGCCCGGCAGGTGGTGGTCGGTCACGATCACCTGCAGGCCCAGTTCGCGCGCGACGCGCACGCCGTCGACGCTGGCGATGCCGTTGTCCACGGTGATCAGCACCTCGGCGCCACTGTCTTTCACGCGCCGCGCGATGGCGGGGGTGAGGCCGTAGCCGTCGACCACGCGGTCGGGCACCAGGTAGTGCACGCTGTCGAAACCCAGGGGCGCGCCCAGCAGCCGGAGGCCGCGCACGCCCACGGCGCAGGCGGTGGCGCCGTCGCAGTCGTAGTCGGCCACGATGCACAGGCGCCGGTTCGCCACCATGGCATCGGCCAGCTGGCGCGCGGCCTCGCCCGCGCCGGTCATCGTGTCCGGCGGGAGCAGGCGCGCGAGTCCGTCGTCGAGTTCTTCGGTGCTGGTGACGCCGCGCGCGGCGAACAGGCGCGCCAGCAGCGGGTGCAGACCGGCCTGTTCGAGCGCCCAGGCGGCGCGCGGCGGGACGTCGCGGGTGATGATCTTCATAGGGTCCTGAGGAGGTCTTGGGCGCTGGCGCGCGGGCGCAGGCCGACGGCGCGGGCGAGCCGCTGCGTGAGGCCGGGCCGTTCGGGCACCAGCGTGACGGCGGCGCGCTCGCCGCACAGGGTGAGGGCCAGCGGTTCGCCGCGCCGCGCGCGGTCGAGCAGGGGAGCGAAGAGGCTGTGGTCGAGCGCCGTAGCGGCACGGCGCCAGGCCTCGAGGTCGCCGCCAAGGGCGGCGGCGCGCAGGCTATCGTCCACCTGGGGCGGCGGGCGCAGGCGGGTGTGCGCGTCCAGCGCGCCGGGCGCGCTGAACCACAGGCCGTTGATGGGCAGGCGGCGTGCGGCCTCGCGGGCGTCGTTCACGCGGTGCGTGTAAAAGAGCATCTGTGCCTCGCTCTGCAGGCGTTGCAGCCAGCGCGCCGGTTTGCCGCGCGGCAGCCAGGCGGCCAGCGAGCGGCCGCTGACGCGGTCCAGGCTGGCGCAGGCCAGGTCGCGCAGGCGCTCGCCGCGCGCCCGCCAGCGGGTGGGCTCGTCGAACAGCAGTTCCACGCCGTCTTCGGCGCACAGCGGTTCGAAGGCCGCGAACAGCGCGCGCGATTCGTCGGCGTCCAGGCCACCGGCCTGTTCGGCGCGCTGCAGCATCACCTGGTCCATGCCCACCTGCAGGTGCACGGGGTGCACCCAGGCCTGTGGCGCCTGCGGTGTGTCGCTGGCCAATGCGGCCCAGGGCAGGGCGCCGTCGCGCGGGGGCAGGCCTCGTGCGCGCGCCAGGGCGCGCTCGTGGGGCGGACTCAGGCTGAGGCCGTCGTCGCTGTCGCGCGCGGCCTCGCGCAGGTGGGCGAGCAGGGCGTCGAGCGCGGGCAGGGCGGGGGGCTCAAGGGCCGCGCCCAGGGCGGCGAAGGGAACCAGCCAGTGGTGTGCGGGATCCAGGACCAAGGGCTCGTCGGGCATGGTGCGATTGTCGGCGATGCCACAATCGCCCCCAGAAATGCAAACCCCCTACGAACTCCTGCTGGGCTGGCGCTACACGCGCGCCGGCCGCGCCACGCGGCGCAACGGCTTCATCTCCTTCATCTCGGGTGTGTCCATGCTGGGCATTGCGCTCGGCGTGGCGGCGCTGATCATCGTGCTGTCGGTCATGAACGGCTTCCAGAAGGAGGTGCGCGACCGCATGCTGGGCGTGCTCTCGCACATCGAGGTGTTCGAGGCCAACGGCCAGGCCATTGCCAACCTGCCGCAGGTGCTGTCCACCATCGAGGCGCGCCCCGAGGTGCTGGGCGCCGCGCCCTTCGTGGGCGCGCAGGCCCTGATCGCCCGCGGCGAGGACATGAAGGGCGCGCTGGTGCGCGGCATCGACCCCACGCTGGAACCCAAGGTGACCGACCTTGCGGCCGAGCTGGCCGACACCGTGCTGCCGCGCCTGGCGTCCGGCGGCTATGGCATCGTGCTGGGCGGCGAACTGGCGCGCAGCCTGGGTGTGGTGGTGGGCGACACGGTGACGCTGATCGCGCCGAGCGGGCAGGTGACACCGGCCGGCGTGGTGCCGCGCGTGCGCAGCATGACGGTGGTGGGCACCTTCGATTCCGGCCACTACGAATACGACTCGGCGCTGGCCATGCTGCACCAGGACGACGCCGCGCGCATCTTCCGCGTCGAGGGCCCCACGGGCGTGCGCGTGAAGATCCGCGACCTGCACGCCGCGCGCGAGGTGGCGGTGAAGATGGCGGCCGACCTGCCGCCAGGCCTGGTGGTGCGCGACTGGACGCGCCAGAACCGCACCTGGTTCGCGGCCGTGCAGCTCGAAAAACGCATGATGTTCATCATCCTCACGCTGATCGTGGCGGTGGCCGCGTTCAACCTGGTGTCCACGCTGGTGATGACCGTGACCGACAAGCGCGCGGACATCGCCATCCTGCGCACCCTGGGCGCGAGCCCGCGCAGCATCATGGGCATCTTCGTGGTGCAGGGCGCGGCGGTCGGCCTCATCGGCACCGGCCTGGGCCTGCTGCTGGGCCTGGGCGTGGCCTTCAACATCGACACCTTGGTGCCGGCGCTGGAGCACCTGCTGGGCGCGAGTTTCCTGCCGCAGGACATCTACCTCATCAGCCGCATGCCCAGCGACCCGCAGCGCGGCGACATCGTGCCCGTGGCGGTGATCTCGCTGGTGCTGGCCTTCCTGGCCACGCTGTACCCGAGCTGGCGCGCCAGCCGCGTGAACCCGGCGGAGGCGCTGCGTTATGAGTAAAGCCCCCACGCTCCGCCGCGGCGCGGGTCGCTGCCCCACGAAGGGGGGCGTTTCGCCTTGGGGCGGCCCGGCGGCGAAACAACCATGACCGATTCCGTTCTTTGCGCTCGTGGCCTGAGCAAACGCTTCGTCGAAGGCCGTCTTGACGTCACCGTGCTGCAGGGCGTGGACCTGGAGGTGCGCGCGGGCGAAACCGTGGCCATCGTCGGCGCCTCCGGTTCCGGCAAGAGCACGCTGTTGCACCTGCTGGGCGGGCTGGACGCACCCAGCGCCGGCACGGTGGCCCTCAAGGGCCAGCAGCTCTCGGCCCTGGGCCCGGCGCGCCAGGGCGAGTTGCGCAACCAGCACCTGGGCTTCGTGTACCAGTTCCACCACCTGCTGCCCGAGTTCAGCGCGCGCGACAACGTGGCCATGCCGCTGTGGATCCGCCGCCTGCCGCGCGCCGAGGCGGCCGAGCGCGCCAGCGCGACGCTCGCGCGCGTGGGCCTGAGCGAGCGCCTGGCGCACCGGCCGGCCGAGCTGTCGGGCGGCGAGCGCCAGCGCGTGGCCATCGCGCGCGCCCTGGTCACGCAGCCGGCCTGCGTGCTGGCCGACGAGCCCACTGGCAACCTGGACCGCGCCACCGCCGACGGCGTCTTCGCGCTGATGATGGACCTGGCGCGCGACCAGGGCACGGCCTTCGTGGTGGTCACGCACGACGAAGGCCTGGCCGCGCGCTGCGGCCGCGTGCTGCGCCTCAGCGCCGGCCGACTGGGCTGAGCCCGTTCACGGCCTGGTGCGCACGAAGCGCAGGGGCTTGTCCATGCCCTCGACGCTCAGCGTGAGCGTCGAGCCTTGCACCTGCACGCGCTGGGCCTTCTGCAGCGCCGCCATGTAGCGGTTCTCCTGCTCGCCCACCGCGCCCGCGCAGGCCATGCGCGTCATGCCCATCTGGCCGAAGGCGATGCGGTCCTGCACCAGGGTGTAGCTGCCAAAGAAGCGGTTGCAGGAGCCCTGGCCCGCCACGCGACCCGCCTCGGGAAAGGCCAGCGTGGCCGGCACGCGGTCGAGCACGCCGCTGCCGCCCAGGTCCTCCAGCCGCCATTCCGTGCCCACCAGGGACGGCGCGCCGCCGGGGCCGGCGGGCATGGCACAGGCGCCCAGGCCGGCGATGAAGGGCAGGGCGAGCGTGGCGATCCAGCGGGGTGTCATGGGGGTCCTCCTGGGGTCTTGGGGTGTTGCGGTCACAATGCCTGCCCGAGCTTATACGCGCAACGATGACGCCCTTGTGGATCGACACGCACGCCCACCTCGACGCGCCCGAGTTCGCGGCCGCCGAGGTCGCGGCCCTTCGCAGCGAGGCGCGCGGGCGCGGCGTCGCGCGCTGCGTGATCCCCGCCGTGGCGCGCTCGAACTGGGACACGGTGCGCGAGCTCGCGCACCGGCTCGATGACGCCTACGCCCTGGGCATCCACCCAATGGGCGTGCCGGCCGCGCACGACGCCGACCTGGACGCGCTGGACGAGGCCCTGCGCGTCCACCGCGACGACCCGCGCCTGGTGGCGGTGGGCGAGATCGGCCTGGACTTCTTCGTGCCCGAACTCACCGAACCCGCGATGCGCGAGCGCCAGGTCCGCTTCTACCGCGCGCAGCTGCGCCTGGCGCGCCGCCATGGCCTGCCGGTGATCCTGCACGTGCGGCGCAGCGCCGACGCCCTGCTCAAGGGCCTGCGCGAGCTGCCGGTGGACGGCGGCATCGGCCACGCCTTCAACGGCAGCCTGGCGCAGGCGCTGGCCTTCACCGAACGCGGCTTCGCGCTGGGCTTCGGCGGCGCGTCCACCTTTGACACCGCGCGGCAGATACGCCGCCTGGCCGGCGAGCTGCCCATCGAGGCCCTGGTGCTGGAGACCGACGCGCCCGATATTCCGCCGCAGTGGCTGTATGCCACGGCCGCCGAGCGCGCGGCCGGCCAAGCCCAGGGCGTGAACCACCCGCGCGAGCTGCCGCGCATCGGCGCAGTGGTCGCCGGCCTGCGCGGTGTGCCGGTGGACGCACTCGCGCAGGCCACGAGCGCGAACGCGCGGCGCGTGCTGCCGCGACTGGCGGCCCTGGCATGACGCGCCTGCTCGGCCTGCCCCCGGTGGCCGATGCGCGCACGCGGCTGGTGGTGTTGGGCAGCTTTCCGGGCGTGGCCTCGCTGCGCGCGCAGCAGTACTACGGGCACCCGCAGAACGCCTTCTGGAAGATCCTGGGCGCGCTGTGGGAGCTGCCGTTGGCCCAGGCCAGCTACGACCAGCGCGTGGCGGCCGTGCTCGAACGCGGCCTGGGCGTGTGGGACGTGTACGCCAGCTGCGAGCGCGAAGGCAGCCTGGACACCGCCATCCGCGCGGCCGAGCTGAACGATTTCGCGCAGCTGCGCCACCGCTGCCCCGAACTGCGCGCCATCGCACACAACGGTGGCGAGAGTTTCCGCCACGCGCGGCTCACGCGCGCCTTCGGCCTGCCGGTGCACCGGCTGCCGTCCACCAGCCCCGCGAACGCCAGCTGGCCGTTCGAGCGCAAGCTCGCGGCCTGGGGGGAGTTGCTGCGCCAGTACGGCGTGGCCTGATCACCGAACGCAGAAGGAGCGTTTCCATGTCCCAGGTGTCCATCCTCGTCTTCGACATCTTCGGCACCGTCGTCGACTGGCACGGCAGCATCGTGCGCGAGCTGTCGGCCGCTCACCCGCAGGTGGACGCCGACGCCTTCGCGCGCGCCTGGCGCGAGGGCTACCAGCCCGCCATGCAGCGCGTGCGCAGCGGCGAGCGGGCCTGGACGCGCATCGACGAGCTGCACCGCGGCATCCTCGATGAGATCCTGCCGCGCTTCGGGCTCGACCACCTGGACGGGGCCCAGCGCGCCCAGCTCAATCGCGTGTGGCACCGGCTGGACCCCTGGCCCGACAGCGTGCCCGGCCTCACGCGGCTCAAGGCGCGCTTCACCCTCTGTTCGCTCTCCAACGGCAACATCGGCCTGCTCACGAACATGGCCAAGCGCGCGGGCCTGCCCTGGGACTGCGTGCTCTCGGCCGAGGTGTTTCGCGCCTACAAGCCCGACCCGCGCGTCTACCGGGGCGCGGCCGAGGTGTTCGATGTCTCACCGGCCGAGGTGATGATGGTCGCCGCCCACCAGGACGACCTGGCCGCCGCGCGCGCCTGCGGCCTGGCCACGGCCTACATCGAGCGCCCGCTGGAGTTCGGCGCGGCGCACGTGAAGGACGTGTCGCCCGACCCGGCCAATACGCGCCACGCGCGCGACCTGCTGGACCTGGCGGACCAGCTCGGCTGCTGAAGCCGCCGCCCGGTCTGGCTTCAGCGCACCTCGATGCGCGCCACCGCGGCTTCGGCCAGCGGTTGGGCGGCGCCGAGGTTGTCCAGCATTTCGAGCTTGAGGTTGTAGGCGCCTGCGGGCGGCGCCAGCCAGACCTCGGTCTGCCCGTCGCGGAAGTCCATCACGGCGGGCGCGCCGCCGCCGGCGGGGGCCACGGTGAGCTTGAAGTGGCCGGTGTCGGGAATCTTCTGCGACATCTGCGCCACGTTGAGCAGCGAGGCGTGGAAGCGCACCAGGAAGGGCGGGCGCGGGCTGGCGCCGTCCGGCAGGTCGAGGGCCAGGCCTTTTTTCTGCAGCGTGGCCGGGTCGGTGGCGTTCTGGCGCGTGACGGTGATCCTGGCGGGCTTGCTGAAGACGAAGTGCGGCAGGTGCTTCTGGTCGGCCAGCAGCATGCGCAGCGTGTACTCGCCCGGCGCCAGGTTCAGCACGGTCTCCATCTGGCCCTTGCCGAAGTGGATGTACTGATCGTTGAAGGGCAGGGCTTGCTTGAAGTTGAGCGGCAGGTCGCGGTTGACCAGCAGGTGGTGGTGGCCGCTCTTGCCGTGCCCGCTCTGCGCGATGGGCGCCAGGCCCCAGCCGCCCGAGAGACCGAACTTCAGCACGTACGGCGTCTCGATGCGGTCGCCGTCCTTGAGGTTGGTGAAATAGGCCTCGGCCGACAGCCGCGGCGGCGCCGCCTGCCAGGGGTGCACGGTGCGGGCCGGTTCGGGGGCCGACTGCGCGAGCGCGGCGCTGGCGCCCAGGGCGGCCACCAGGGCGATGGTGGGGCGAAGAACAGGGGTGGGGCGCTGGCGCATGGTCGGTCGGTGGGGGCACCGGTAGGGGCAGTGGCCCCTCAGTTTACGGGCCGACCATGGCGGCGCTGCGTCGGAGAGGCCGTTTCGTCCATCAGGGGTGGTGGCGCCGCGGTCTCGTGGCGCTCGGCGCGGTCCTTCCAGCGCGCCACCCAGGCGCCTTGCGCGCGCAGCGGCCCCCAGGCGGCGATGGCGCATTCCGTGCCGCAGGACAGCCGCGTGAGCGGTCGCTGCGCCGGCCAGTGCGGCTTCAGGGGCTGGCCCGCGAAGGCGGCCAGCAGGTTGTGCGCCAGTGTGGCGCCGGCGCGCGCCGAGGTGGTGGCGGCGTCGGGGTAGGCGTGGTCGTCGCGGCGTGCGGCGGGGCCCGCGGCGAAGACCTGCGGGTGGCTCGTGCTCTGTTGGAAGCGGTTCACCAGCACCTGCCCGCCCTCGGCCAGCGCGAGCGGCGTGCCGCGCAGCCAGGCGGGCGCCTGCGCGGCGCCGGCCACCAGGGGCACGTCGCAGCGCAGCAGCGCGCCATTGGCCAGGCGCACGCCCTCGACCGTGATGCCCGTGCAGCGTTCGTTGAGCACGTGGATGCGCTGGCGCTTGAGCTCGCGCCGCACGCGCGAGGCCACGTCGGGCGGCAGCTCGCCGGCCAGCGCGCCGCCGTCGGTGAGCAGGGTGAGGATGCTGCCGGGCAGGCCCTCGGCGCGCAGGCGCTGGGCGGCGGCGAAGACCAGTTCGATGGCGGCCGCGCCCGAGCCGATGACGGCGATGGACAGCGGCCGCTCGCGCGCCATGTCGACCACGCGCGGCCACAGACCCAGGAAAGCCTCGCTGGGGTAGCGCGCCAGCGCCTGCTCGCGCGCGCCGGGCAGGCGCTGCTCCAGCGCCTCGCGGTCGGTGCTGGCCGCGGTGTCCAGCGACAGCAGGTCGAAGGGCAGTTCGAGGGCGGCGCCACCGTCGGCCGGCGCGGCATGCACGCGCCGGCCCTCCAGGTCGAGCGCGAGGCAGCGCCCGGGCACCCAGCGGGCGTGGGCCAGGGTGAGCAGGCCCGACAGGCCCACGCGGCAGGCGTCGGCCGTGTACCGTCCCGCGACCACCGCCGGGACCAGGGGTTCGTGCACGGGCGCGGGAGGTGGTGCCAGCAGGGTGACCTGCAGGTCGGCTGGGTGGTGCCGCGTCAGCCGGGCCAGCACCTCGCGGTGGGCCGGGCCGGCGCCGATGAGAACGAGTCGGGTGATGCCGCTGCGCATGGGCCGCGATGGTACGGCCCCCGCGCCGGCGGGCTCAGCGAGGCCCGTGACGCCCCCGCCAGTGGTCCAGCGACCAGCGCCCCGGCCCGAACAGCGCCAGCGCTGCCAGCAGCGCGCCCCAGGTGAGGTGCTGCTGGAAGGCCGCTGGCGCGATCTCGCTCAGGCTGAGCACCGCCACCACGTTGACGACCGACAGCCCCAGCGCGGAAAAGCGCCCGGCCAGGCCCAGGGCCAGCAGCACCGGCAGCACCAGCTCGCCGGCCGTGCCCAGCGGCGCGGCCAGGGCCGGTGGCAGCAGGGGCACGTGGTATTCCTCGGTGAACAGCAGCAGGGTGGTGTCCCAGTCGCGGACCTTGGTCAGGCCCGAGAGGAAGAAGACCTGGGCGATGTAGAGCCGCGCCAGCAGCGCGCCCAGGGGCTGGGCGGCGTCGAGCAGGCGGGCCAGGGGCCGCCAGCCGGCGGCGATGCGGTGGCTGAAGGTGTTCGTGTTCATGGGTGGGCTCCGTCGGGGGTGTTGGGGCGGGGATCGGACACGGGCGCCACGCCCACGCACAGGCCGCTGCGCACGGCCTCGCGCAGCCAGCCGAGGGCGTCGATGGGGGCGGCGTCCAGGGCCTGCGCGAGCGTGCGGCCGACCAGCAGCGCGGCCTCGAAAGGCGCGATGGCGTGGTCCAGCGGCGTGAGCCGAACGGCCTGGCCCTGGCGCCAGACGCGCACGTTCTCGGCCACGCCGTCGCGCAGGCGGCGCGCGGCGGTGGCGAGGTCGGGCTCGCCGTGCAGGTGGGCGTCGAGCAGGCTGAGCACGGGCCAGGGGCTCAGCACCACGGCGGTGCCGGGCGCGAACCGCAGGCACAGGCGCTCGGGCGGTTCGCGTTCGAGCCAGGCGAAGCTGGCGGCGTCGGCGCGGGCGCCCTCGGCGCGGGTGGCGCCATGCAAGGCCCATTCGAGGCGCGCGACGTCGGGCAGGTAGGGCAGGTGGGCGAGGCCGGGCTGGTCCGCCATGAACCCGGCCAGCGCGCCACCCCATTCGCCGAGCTCGCCGCGCGTGGGTGGGTGGTGGTGCCACAGGGCGCGCGCGAGCGTGGCGAAGGTGTCCTCGCCCAGCAGCGCGGCGACCACGGGGTAGGTGTCGATCAGGGCGCGTTCGGCGTGGGCGTGGGCGTTGGCGCGGTAGGCGCCGAGGCCGGGGCCGTGCCAGCGGGACTGGGGCCCGGGTGGGCGGGCCCGCAGCAGGGCGTCGAGCAACCCGCGCTGCTGGCGGGCGAGCCGGGCGTTCATGCGCAGGCCTCCGGGATGCGCGCGTTCAGCGCATCGACAGCCAGGGCCCGCGCGTGGGCGGCCTCGTCCAGCAGCACCGCCAGCGCGGGCAGGTCGGTGTCCCATTCGATCAGTGTCGGCACGGCACCGAAGCGTGCGACGGCGTGCCGGTACGCCTGCCACACCAGCGGGGACACGCGGCTGCCGTGGTCGTCGATCACGAGGTCGCCGCGGTCGTGGTGGCCGGCGAGGTGCAGCTCGGCCACGCAGGCGGGCGGTACCGCGTCGAGCCAGGCGCGCACGGCGGGCAGCGCTGCCTGGGCGCGCCCGGCGCGTTGCTCGTTCAGCGCGTTGACGACCAGGTTGTTGACGTCCACCAGCAGCCGGCAGCCCGTGCGCCGGCTCAGGGCCGCGAGGAAGTCGGCCTCGGTCATGTCGGCCACGGGCCAGTGCACATAGGCCGACAGGTTCTCCACCGCGATCGGGCGGCGCAGCCGGTCCTGCACGCGCTGCACGTTGGCGCACAGCACGGCGAGCGCGGCGCGCGTGAAGGGCAGGGGCAGCAGGTCGGCGGCGTGCACGGTCTGGCCTCTCCAGGTGCCGCGCGCGAAGCTGGCGTGCTCGCTCACGAAGCGCGGTTCGGTGGCCGCCACGAGTTCGGTCAGCCGGTCCAGGTGCCAGGGGTCGAGGCCCTCGGCCGAGCCCAGCGACAGGCCCACGCCGTGCAGGCTCAGGCCGTAGGACTCGCGGGCCTTCAGCAAGGGCGCCCTGAGGGCCGCGTGGGGCGCGAAGAAGTTCTCTGCGTGCACCTCGATGAAGTCGAGCGCGGGCCGCTGCTCGAGCAGCGCGCGCTGGTGCGGCGCGCGCCAGCCGATGCCCAGCGCTGGCGCGGCGGCCTCGTGTGCGGGGGCGGTCGGCATGGCGTGCGGCTTGATGCGGTCAGCCCTTCATCGAAGCCTTCTTGGCCTCGTCGGCCGACAGGCCGCCCATCTGTTTGCAGGTGCCTGCGGGCACGTACTTCCAGTCGCCCTTGTCCATGTCCATCTTGGCCTGGCCCGCGCAGGAGTGCGTGCCCGCGAGATTGGCGCAGTCGTTCTGCCCGGCCTTGGCGATGCCGTAGCACTTCTCCTTGCCGCTGTTCTGCGCCAGCGCGGGGGTGGAGAGCAAGGCCAGCGACATCAGGGAGCCGGCGGCGGCGGCGAGGAATTGGCGTTGGTTCATGGGAGGGACTCCTCAGACCCAGTGCCCACCGCGCGATGGCTCGGTGCAGGCGATCTGGTGGGTGTGTGTCGCGGCGGCGCGTGGGTTCTTACACCGCCTGTCGTGGCGCACCGCCGCCGCCTTCACCTACACTGCCGCGCCATGCCTTCTCCAACGTTCGAACAGGAAGTGGCCGCGTCGCGCGGCTACCTCATGAAGTTCGCGCGCCTGCAGCTGCGCAACGAGACCTGGGCCGAGGACGCGGTGTCCGAAACCGTGCTCGCGGCCATCGCCAAGCCGCAGGCCTTCGAGCGCCGCGCGCAGCTGCGGACCTGGCTCGTGGGCATCCTCAAGCACAAGATCGTCGACGCGCTGCGCCACCAGGGGCGCGAGGTGGCGCTGGGGCAGGGCGAGGACGATCGGGCCGATCCGCTGGATCACTTGCCTTTCGACGCCGGCGGGCACTTTGCCGAGCGCCCGGCGGATTGGGGCAATCCCGAACAGGACCTGGGCAGCCGCCAGTTCCTGAGCGTGCTGGAGGCCTGCACCGAGAAACTGCCCGCCGCGCAAGGGCGCCTGTTCCTGATGCGCGAGTGGCTGGAGATGAGCAGCGAGGAGATCTGTAAGGCGCTGTCGCTCACGCCGACCAACCTGTACGTCCAGTTGCACCGGGCCCGCCTGCGCCTGCGCGAGTGCCTCGAACTCAACTGGTTTGCCCGCCGAGACGCCGCATGAAGCCCCTCTACCCATTGCGCCGCACCTGCAAGGAAGCCGTCGCGCTCATGATCGCGCGCGAGGACCGCGAGCTGCCGCGCCTGGAGCGCTGGGCCCTGCGGCTGCACCTGGTCGTGTGCAAGGCCTGCCCCAGTTTCGAGCGGCAGCTGCTGACCATGCGCCAGGCCATGGGCGCCTGGCGCCACTACAGCGACGACGAGTCCCGCTGAGCCGAGCCTGCGCGCTCGCGCGTGGAGCCATCAACCGTTCGCCTCTCGGGCAAAGCCCCCAACGCCTCCAGGTGCGCAGCAAGCTTGCGCTGCGACAAACACGCCCGCCCTCTTGTGCACGACAGTGTCTTCGCATGGGATCGACCCATGAGCGCTTCAACAACCACTGAAGAGGATGCGTGATGAAGAAACTTTCGATGGCGGCGATGTTGGCCGCGGCCTTGCTGGGCGTGGGTGCTCAGGCCCAGGACCAGACACGAGACCAGATACGAGACCAGACGCAGGACCAGACGCGCGAGCTCTTGCGCGATCAGAACATCTACGGCTACCAGCTGATGACGCCCGCCGAGCGGGAGCAGTACCGCGCCCGTATGCGCGCCGCGCAAACCAATGAGGAGCGGGAACGCATTCGCGCGGAGAACCATGAGCGCATGGAAGCGCGGGCCCGCGAGAAAGGCGTCAACTTGCCCGATGTGCCGCCGCCCGGCCGCGGTCCCGGATTGGGCCCTGGCTCCGGCTCCGGCCCGGGCAGCGGAGGCGCTGGCCCCGGTGGCAGTGGATCCGGTCGCGGCCGTTGAGGCAGGCCGGCGGGCTTAGCTGAGCAGGGCCTGCGCGTACTCGCGCGCGTCGAAGGTTTCCAGGTCCTCGAGTTTTTCGCCCACGCCGATGAAGTACACCGGCACCGGCCGCTCGCGCGCGATGGCGCAGAGCACGCCGCCCTTGGCCGTGCCGTCCAGCTTGGTGATGACCAGGCCGGTGAGCTGCAGCGCCTCGTCGAAGGCCTTGACCTGCGCGAGCGCGTTCTGGCCGGTGTTGCCGTCGATGACCAGCAGCACCTCATGGGGCCCCGTGGGATCGGCCTTGTTCACCACGCGCTTGATCTTGCGCAGCTCCTCCATCAGGTGAAGCTGCGTGGGCAGGCGGCCGGCGGTGTCGACCAGCACCACGTCCTTGCCGCGCGCCCGGCCGGCGCTCACCGCGTCGAAGCACACGGCGGCCGGGTCGCCGCCTTCCTGGGTGACGATGTCGACCGTGTTGCGGTCGGCCCAGACCGCCAGCTGTTCGCGCGCCGCGGCGCGGAAGGTGTCGGCGGCGGCCAGCAGCACGCTCGCGCCTTCGTCGGCCAGGTGGCGCGTGAGCTTGCCGATGGAGGTGGTCTTGCCCGCGCCGTTCACGCCCGCGACCATGATCACGGTGGGCTTGTGCTCGCCGATGACCAGGGGTTTCTGCAAGGGCTTGAGCAGGTCGGCGATGGCCTCGGCCAGCAAGGCCTTCACGGCGGCGGGCTCGGTGGCCTTGGCCTCTTTCACGCGGCGGCGCAGGTCGTTCAGCAGGTGCTGCGTGGCCGACACGCCGCTGTCGGCCATGAGCAGGGCGGCCTCGAGCTCGTCGTACAGGTCCTCGTCGATGCGCGTGCCCGTGAACACGGTGGCGATGCCGCTGCCAGTGCGCCGCAGGCCGGACTTGAGGCGGTCGAGCCAGCCCTGGCGCGGGGCCGCGGGCGCGTCCACCGGGGCGGGCAGGGGAACGGGGACGGGCGCCGGCACCGCCACGGGCGTCGGCGCCGATGGGTGGGCGGGACCGTCCGCGGGGGGCTGGGCGGCCGGCGCTTCAGGCGGGGGCGCGGGATTTTTTTTGCGAAAGAACGAGAACATTTCAGAATCTCTGGAATCCTTGGGATTCTATGAAACGCCTCCCGACGCTCCTGGGGCTGGTGCTGGCCGCGTCCATCGCGCGCGCGGCGCCCCCCTCCAACGCCGCCCCGGCGGTCCAGCAATTCACCCTCGCCAACGGTATGTCGCTGATCGTGCGGCCCGACCACCGCGCGCCCACGGCCGTGCACATGCTGTGGGTGCGCGTGGGCGCCATGGACGAGGTCGACGGCACCTCGGGCGTGGCGCACGCGCTCGAGCACATGATGTTCAAGGGCAGTGCCACGCTCAAGCCGGGCGAGTTCTCCGAGCGCGTGGCCGCGCTGGGCGGCCAGCAGAACGCCTTCACCAACCGCGACGCCACGGCCTACCACGAGCAGGTGCCGGCCGACCGGCTGGAGGCGGTGATGGCGCTCAATGCCGACCGCTTCGCCAGCAACCAGTGGCCCGACATCGAGTTCACGCGCGAGATCGAGGTGGTCAAGGAAGAGCGGCGCCAGCGCACCGAAGAGTCGCCGCGCGCGCGCCTGTTCGAGGCCTTCAATGCGATGGTCTGGCAGGCCAGTCCCTACCGCCGGCCCATCATCGGCTGGATGAGCGACATCGACGCCATGACACCGCAGGACGTGCGCGACTTCCACCAGCGCTGGTACGTGCCGGCCAACGCGGCCGTGGTGGTGGCCGGCGACGTGGACCCGCAGCGCGTGCGCGAGATCGCCGAGCGAACCTACGGGCGCATCCCGGCGCGCGCCGTGCCCGCGCGCAAGCCGCGCACGGAACCGGCCCAGCAGGGCCCGCGCCGGCTGGAGTACCGGGCCGTGGCCGACCAGGCCCTGGTGGTGCTGGCCTGGCACGCGCCGCGCTACAGCGGCAAGGACGACGCGGCCAGCCGCGACGCGCTGGCGCTGGCGGTGCTGTCGGGCGTGCTCGACGGCTACAGCGGTGCGCGCCTGGAGCGCGCGCTGGTGCAGGGGCAAGGCACGGGCGGGCAGCGCATCGCCGACAGCGCCAGCTCGGGTTACGGCCTGATGGGGCGCGGACCGCAGGTGTTCACGGCCTCGGCCGTGCCGGCGCGCGGCGTCACGCCCGAGGCCACCATGGCCGCGCTCAAGGCCGAGATTCAGCGGATCGCGCGCGAAGGCGTGAGCGAGGAGGAGCTGCAGCGCGTGAAGACGCAGTGGACCGCGTCCGAGGTCTACAAGCTGGACTCGGTCTTCAGCCAGGCGCAAGAGCAAGGCAGCTACTGGGTCAACGGCCTGCCCACCGACGCGGGCGAACGCCTGATGGCGGGCCTGCGGGCCGTGACGGCCGAGCAGGTGCGCGCGGTGGCGGGCCGCTACTTCACGGACCGCACGCTCAACACCGGCGTGCTGGTGCCCGAGGCCCGGGCGGCGGAGGGCCGGCCATGAAAACGATGCGAGCCATTCGCCAAACGCTGGCCGCGCTGGGCCTGGCGCTGGGCCTGGGAGCGGCCTGGGCGGCCATCCCCATCGAGCATTGGGTGCACGCGAGCGGCACCCGGGTCTACTTGGTCAACAGCCCCTCGATCCCGATGGTCGACGTGCAGATGGACTTCGACGGCGGCAGCCGGCGAGAGCCGGCGGACCGCGCGGGCCTCGCCAATGCCACGGCCGGCCTGCTGACGGGGGGCGTGGCCGCCTACGAGGGGCAGCCCGCGCGCGACGAAAACGCGCTGGCGGCGGCCTGGGTGGACCTGGGCGCGCAGTTCGACGCGAGCGCGGGCAGCGACCGCTTCTCGGTGCAGCTGCGCAGCCTGACCGACCCGGCGATCCTGCCGCGCGCCGTGGCCCTGGCGGCCCAGCAACTGGCGCGGCCCACCTGGCCCGAGGCGGTGTGGCAGCGTGACCGCGAGCGCTCGGTGGCGGCGCTGCGCGAGGCGCTGAACCGACCCTCCACCGTGGCCGGCCAGGCCTTCGGGCGCGCGGTGTACGGCGACCACCCCTATGGCCGCTTCGCCACGCCCGAGACCCTGGCCGCCATCGCCGTGGACGACATGCGCGGCTTCTACCGCCGCCACGTCACGGCCTGCCGCGCGCAGGTGGTCATGGTGGGCGCGGTGGACCGCGCGGGCGCCGAGCGCATCGTCGACGCGCTGGTGCGCGCCATCGCGCCGAACGGCTGCGCCGAGCTGCCGCCGGTGGCCGAGGTGAAGCCCCTGGCCGCGTCCACGGAACAGCGCCTGCCCATGGCCGCCGCGCAGGCGCAGGTGCTCATGGGCCAGCCCGGCATCAAGCGCGACGACCCGGACTTCTTTCCCCTGCTCGTGGGCAACCACATCCTGGGTGGCAGCGGCTTCACCTCGCGCCTGACGCAGGAGGTGCGCGAGAAGCGCGGCCTGACCTATGGCGTGTACAGCTACTTTTCGCCCGGCCGCCACGCGGGGGCCTTCCAGATCGGCCTCAGCACCCGGCCCGATCAGGCCGACGAGGCCGTGCGCGTGGTGCGCGAAACCCTGGCGCGCTACGTGAGCGACGGCCCCAGCGAGGCCGAGCTCCAGGCCGCCAAGGACTACCTCATCAACGGCTTCGCGCTGCGCTTCGACAGCAACCGCAAGCTGCTCGACAACGTGGTCAACATCGCCTGGAACGGCCTGCCGCTGGACTACCTCGACACCTGGACGCAGCGCGTGCGCGCGCTGAGCGTGGACGAGGTGCGCCGCGCCATGCAGCGGGTGGTGAAGCCCGATCGCCTGGCCACGGTCGTCGTCGGGGCGAAATAGGCACCATCCCCGCCGCGCTTCGCGCGACGCCCTCAAGGGGGCGACACCAGCCGCCCGGCGAAGCCGGCCCGACAGTGTCCCCGCCTGGGGGCTGGCGCACCCAGTAAGCTCGCGGGCATGAAACGGAACTCGGGCGCGCCGCCGCAGGAAGTCCGCCTGCTCGGCGGGCAATGGAAACGCAGCAAGCTGCCCGTGGCCGATCGGCCCGGGCTGCGGCCCACGCCCTCGCGCGTGCGCGAGACCCTGTTCAACTGGCTGGGCCAGGACCTGAGCGGCTGGCGCGGCCTGGACGCCTTCGCGGGCACGGGCGCGCTGGGGTTCGAGGCCGCCTCGCGCGGGGCGCGCGAGCTGCTGATGGTGGAGCAAGAGCCCGCGCTGGTGGTGCAGCTGCAGGCCGTGCGCGCGCGCCTGAAGGCCGAGGCCGTGCGCGTGCAGCGCGGCGACGGCCTGGCGGCCCTGCGCGCGGCGGCGGGGCAGGGCCTGGACGTGGTCTTCCTCGACCCCCCTTTCGAGGCCAGCGGCCTGTTCGAGCCCGCGCTGCGCGCCGCGCGCGAGGCCGTGTCGGCCGAGGGATTCGTCTACCTGGAGGCCCCGCGCCCCTGGACCGAGGCCGAATTGGCGCCTCTGGGCCTGGCCCTGCACCGGCACGGCCGCGCGGGCGCCGTGGCCTTTCACCTGCTGCGCCCGGTCGCGCCCTGAGCCCACGGGATAATCCCCCCATGCCCGAGACCACCGCCCGCATCGCCGTCTACAGCGGCACCTTCGACCCCATCACCCTCGGCCACGAGGACGTGGTGCGCCGCGCCGCCGGCCTGTTCGACGAGGTGATCGTGGCCGTGGCCGTGGCCCACCACAAGAAGACCCAGTTCGGCGTGAACGAGCGCCTGGCGATGGTGGCGCAGGCCGCGCAGCGCCTGCCGGGCCGCGTGCGCGCGCTGCCCTTCGACGGGCTGATCATGGACTTCTGCCGCGAGCATGGCGCCCAGGCCGTGGTGCGCGGTATCCGCAACCTCACCGACTTCGACTACGAAGCGCAGATGGCGGCCATGAACCGCAAGCTGCACCCGGGCGTGGAGACGGTCTTCCTGCTGCCGCAGGCCGACCTGCAGTGCATCAGCAGCACCCTGGTGCGCGAGATATCCAAGCTCGGCGGCGACGTGTCGACCATGGTGCATCCCTCGGTGGCCGCGCGGCTCGTGCCGCCGCCGCTGCAGGCCTGAGGGGAGGACCGCCATGGCGCTGATGATCACCGACGAGTGCATCAACTGCGACGTCTGCGAGCCCGAGTGCCCGAACCAGGCGATCTCCATGGGCGAGGAGTTCTACGTGATCGAGCCCTCGCGCTGCACCGAGTGCGTGGGCCACTTCGAGGAGCCGCAGTGCGTGCAGGTCTGCCCTGTGTCCTGCATCCCGGTCAACCCGGCGCACGTGGAGTCCAAGGAGACGCTGTGGCAGAAGTACCAGCGCCTGCAGAAGGCCGGTCAGGGCTTGTCGTCGGCCTCGGGTGAGGCACCACCGGCCTGAGGCGGCGCGGCGGGCCGCGGCGGCTTCGGCCGGGGCGGCTTGCTGGTGTGGATCAGGGCGGTGGCCTTGTCCATTTCGCCCGCGATGAGTTGGGGCAGGGCCTTGAGGCAGCGGTCCAGCGCCTGCGCGATGGCGATGCGGTCGTCGGGCGAGGGCTTCTTGAGCACCCAGTTCGCCACCTCGTTCTTGTTGCCCGGGTGGCCGATGCCGATGCGCAGGCGCCAGTAGTCGGCGCTGCCCAGCTGCGCGTGGATATCGCGCAGGCCGTTGTGGCCCGCGTGGCCGCCGCCCTTCTTGAGCTTGGCCTCGCCGGGGGGCAGGTCCAGCTCGTCGTGCACCACCAGCACCTCCTCGGGCGCGATCTTGTAGAAGCGCGCCAGCGAGCCCACCGATTTGCCCGAGAGGTTCATGAAGGTCTGCGGCTCGACCAGCCAGACCGTCTGGCCGCCCACGTTGGCGCGCGCCACCAGGCCGAAGTGCGAGCGCTCCATCTGCAGCGAGACCTTGAGCAGGCGCGCGGCCTCGTCC
The DNA here is from genome assembly GCF_001897365.1 of Hydrogenophaga sp. 70-12. Taxonomy (NCBI): domain Bacteria; kingdom Pseudomonadati; phylum Pseudomonadota; class Betaproteobacteria; order Burkholderiales; family Comamonadaceae; genus Hydrogenophaga; species Hydrogenophaga sp. 70-12. Next base: position 8,082 of record NZ_MKSS01000040.1, on the reverse strand, counting down.
ACCCACCAGAAGCCGGCGTTGTGCCGCGTCTGTTCGTACTCGGGGCCCGGGTTGCCCAGGCCGGCGATGAGCTTGATCATGGGGCGCGATTGTCCCAAAAGAAAAGGCCCGCGCGGGGCGGGCCTTGGGGGGAGGGGAAGTGGGTTCCGGCGCCGGGCCGCCCCAAGCCGGGACGCGCCCCCAGGAGGAGCGGCGACCCGTGCAGCGGCGCAGCGTGGGGAACCTGTTTACTTCTTGCCCTTGCCCTTCTTCTTGTCGTCGGCGGGAGCGGCGGCCACCGGTGCGGCCACCACTTCTTCCACCGGCTCCACCACCGTGGCGACGGTGATGTCCTTGCGGCCGTGGGTGACGATCTTCACGCCCTTGGGCAGCTTGATGTCGCCGGCGTGCACGGTGGCACCCTTGGTGACCTGGCTCAGGTCCACGGTGATGTGCTCGGGCAGCTGGGTGGCCAGGCACTCGATCTCGATGTCGTTGATCACGTGGTTGACCAGGCACTTGTCGAGCTTGACGGCCGGCGACTCTTCGGCACCGGTGAAGTGCAGCGGCACCTTCTTGCGCAGGCGGGTCTTGTCGTCCACGCGCTGGAAGTCGACGTGCAGCACCTGCGGCTTGAACGGGTGGTATTGCACATCGCGCAGCAGGACCTTCTCGACCTTGCCGTTGAGCTCCATGTCGAGGATGGAGGCGTGGAAAGCTTCCTTCTTGAGGGCGTGCCACAGCGCGTTGTGATCGAGTTCGATCGAGACGGGGGCGGTGGTGCCACCAAAAACGATACCGGGCGCGCGACCGGTGATGCGCAGGCGGCGGCTCGCACCCGTGCCCTGCTTGGCGCGCTCGAAAGCGACGAATTGCATGACTGACTCCAGTTGAGGGGTTCCGCGACCAGAACGCCTCGGGTTGACGAAGGCCGCCTGGTGGCGGCCGGGGCTATCGTCCGTCGATCAGAACAGGTTGTCCTGGTCGGCGAACAGACTCATGACCGACTCGCCCGAGGCAATGCGCGCGATCGACTCGGCGATCAGCGGCGCCACGGAGAGCTGGCGGATCTTGCCGCAGGCCTGGGCGGACTGCGACAGGGGAATGGTGTTGGTGACGACCACCTCGTCGAGCGCGCTGCCCTTGGCGATGCGCTCGATGGCGGGGCCCGAGAAGATGGGGTGCGTGCAGTAGGCGTAGACCTTCTTGGCGCCGCGCTCCTTGAGCACCTCGGCCGCCTTCACCAGCGTGCCGGCGGTGTCGATCATGTCGTCCATGATCACGCAGTTGCGGCCTTCGATGTCGCCGATCACGTGCATCACCTCGGACACGTTGGCCTTGGGGCGGCGCTTGTCGATGATGGCCATGTCGCAGTTGAGCTGCTTGGCCAGCGCGCGCGCGCGCACCACGCCGCCCACGTCGGGCGAGACCACCAGCAGGTCTTCGTAGTTCTTGGTGCGCAGGTCGCCCAGCAGCACGGGCGAGGCGTAGATGTTGTCGACCGGGATGTCGAAGAAGCCCTGGATCTGGTCGGCGTGCAGGTCCATGGTCAGCACGCGCTGAACGCCCACGGTCTGCAGCATGTTGGCCACGACCTTGGCGCTGATGGGCACGCGGCTGGAGCGCGGGCGGCGGTCCTGGCGGGCGTAGCCGTAGTAGGGGATGACGGCGGAGATGCGCTCGGCCGAGGCGCGCTTGAGCGCGTCGACCATGATGAGCAGCTCCATCAGGTTCTCGTTCGTGGGCGCGCAGGTGGACTGCACCACGAACACATGGCGGGCGCGCACGTTCTGGGTGATCTCGACGGTGACCTCGCCGTCGGAGAAGCGGCCCACGGTGGCCGCGCCGAGCTGCGTGCCCAGGTGCTGGGCGATCTCGGCCGCCAGCACGGGGTTCGCGTTGCCGGTGAAGATCATGTAATCCGGGGGCTGAACTTGCATGGCATTCCCAGCGGTCTGGCGGCCACCGGCGGGGCCGCGATCAAAAAACAACGGCCATCAACGATGGCCAGTGTGAGTGATGTCAGAAAAACGGTGGCAGGGGAGGAAGGACTCGAACCCTCGCATGCCGGAATCAAAATCCGGTGCCTTTACCAACTTGGCGACTCCCCTACGCTGGAGATCCGTGGCGAAACCACGAACCACCGAATTGTCGCAGGTTGCTCAACCGCTGCGCCGTCTGGTGGGCCGGCCGTTCAGCCGTCGCACCAATCGAGCAATGGATGGGCATCCATGTTGCTGCAAACCCGCACCTGCCAGGACGCTGGCGCCGGACCGAGAACCGGGTTCGCGCCGCACGGTGCGAACACCGCCGTTCCCGAACCGGTCATGCGCCCCGACAGACCTTGGTCTGTCAGCCAGTGAAGGCATTCACCGACTTCGGGGCACAGGGCCCGTGCCACCGGCTCCAGATCGTTGTGGCCGAAGGCCATCAGCGAATCGAGGTTGCCGTTTGCAGCAAAGCCTTGGATTGTAGCAGTTTTCGAATCGCGTTTGAGCGCTGGGTCGGCAAAGATCTGCGGCGTCGACGCTCCCCCTGGGGGTTTGACCAGCACGAGGTGGCCGCGCGGCAGCGCGATGGGCGTCAGGCGCTCGCCGATGCCTTCGACCCAGGCGTGATGTCCGCCGATGAAGAAGGGCACGTCGGCGCCCAGCGCGAGGCCGATGCGCGCGAGCGCCTCGCGCCGCAGGTTCAGGTTCCACAGCCGGTTGAGCGCCAGCAGCGTGCTGGCGGCGTCCGACGAGCCGCCGCCCAGGCCGGCCTGGGCCGGCAGGTGTTTGTCCAGGGTGATGCGCACGCCTTGCGTGCAGCCCGTGGCCTGGCGCAGGGCGCGGGCCGCGCGCACGCACAGGTCGTCCGCGGGCAGTGCGCCGGGCGTGCTGTCCACGCGCTCGATGGCGCCGCTGTCCAGGCGCTCGAAATGCAGGTGGTCGCACCAGTCGATGAGCATGAACACCGACTGCAGCTCGTGGTAGCCGTCCGGGCGGCGGCCCACGATGTGCAGGAACAGGTTGACCTTGGCCGGCGCGGGAACGTCGTACAGGCGCTTCATGGCTGCTCGAACACCAGCCGCAGCTCGGCCGAGGGCTGGGGCTGCTCGCGCCGGGCCACCAGGCGGCCGCTGGCGTGCTGCGAAAGGTCGACGCGCCAGCCGCCGGCCGCGGCGTCGCGGCCGGCCAGCCAGTCGAACATGGCCAGCACGGGCAGTGGGGCGCCGCTGAGTTCGGCGGTGAGCGCGTCCAGGCTGTCGCGGCGGGTGGTGTGATTGCCGCGCTGCAATTCGGCGCCCCGGGCGGACCAGCGCACCGTGGCCAGGGTCTGACCGAGCGCCGATGTGAGCTGCAACTCGCCGGTATCGGCGCTGCCGCGCAGGTCGAACAGGGCCGAGAAGGCTTGGGGCGGCGCGCTGTCCACGCGCAGCGCGAGCCGACCGGTCCAGGCGGTTTCGCCGGGCGCGCGCGGGCGGCGTGGCGTGGCGCAGCCGGCGAGGGCGGCGGCCAGGGCGACCATGGCCGAACGCCGGGTGAAGGCGCAGGCCGGCGTCACGGCTCGACGTTCAGGCGCTTGAGCGTGCTCTTCAGCGTCTCGTTGTCGCCGGCGAGCGCCAGGCCCTCCCGCCAGACGCGGCGGGCGTCGTCGCGCTGCCCCTTCACCCAGAGCACCTCGCCCAGGTGGGCGGCGATCTCGGGGTCGGGGCGCTTGCCATAGGCGTCGCGCAGGATGTTCAGCGCGCGCTCGGTGTTGCCCAGGCGGAACTCGACCCAGCCCAGGCTGTCCTGGATGTAGGCGTCGTTGGGCGCCATGGACACGGCCTTTTCGATGAGCTGCTTGGCCTCAGGCAGGCGCTCGTTGCGGTCGGCCAGGGAGTAGCCCAGCGCGTTGTAGGCGTGGTGGTGGTTCGGATCGATGGCAATGAGCTGGCGCAGCAGGCGCTCCATGTCGGCGGGCTGGCCGGCCTTGTCGCCCATCATGGCCTGCTCGTAGAGCAGCTCGGTGTCCTGCGGGAAGCGCTGCACGGCTTCGCCGTAGACCTGGTAGGCCTCGCGCCAGGCCTTGAACTCGCGCAGCAGCTGGGCTTCGCTGATCAGCTTGAGGCGCGCGTCGTCGGGCCGGCGCTCGGGCTGGTTGCGCAACAGGGCGCGGGCCTCATCGAGCCGGCCCTGGCGGGCCAGAACCGAGGCGCGGCGCATCTGCGCGGCCATGATTTCCTCGGGGTTGTCGATGCGGTCGATCCAGGCGTTGGCGGCGATGTAGTCTTGCTGCTTCTCGGCGATCTCGGCCTTGAGCAGGTAGGCCTGAGTGAGCGCGCGGCGCGTGCGCTCGTCGTTGGCGTCGCGCACCAGCTGCAGGTAGGTGTCGAGCGACACGTTGGCGGCGGGCAGGGCGTTGTCGCGCACCTGGAGCATGCCCAGCAGCAGCCAGGGGTCGGGCTGCTGCGGCGCGCGGGTGGTGAGCCGCTCCAGTTGCACGCGCGCGTCGCGCAGGCGACCCAGGTCCAGCAGCACGCGGGCGTAGGCGGTGGAGATGGTGGTGTTGGCGGGGTCCTTGGCGCGGGCGGCGTCGATGTGCTCGCGCACCACCGGCTCGGCCTCGGCCTGGCCGCGCTCCAGCAGTTCCAGCGCCAGCAGCGCGGGGTAGGGCGAGGTCGGGTCCACCGCGTGCCCGCGCCGCGCGGCGTCGGTGGCGGCGACCGGGCGGTCGAGGTCGAGTTCGAGCCGGCCGATGGTGGACCAGGCCGCGCCCGCGTGGGCCGGCTGGGTCAGGAAGGGGGCCAGGGCCTCGCGCGTGGCGGCCAGCACCTGGGCCTTGTCGCTCACCCGGGCGTACATCTGGGGAATGGCCGCGATGCCGCCGTTGCGGTCGTCGGCCGGCGTCGCCATCAGCACGGCGCGCAGGGGAGCCGCGGTCTCGCTCACCCGGCCCAGGGACAGCAGCGTGAGCAGCGTGAAGCGGCTGGCGTCGGCGTCGCTGGGGATGTCCCGGGCCCAGGCGCGCGCGGCGGCCAGCGCGGCGTCGACCTGGCGCGATTGCAGCGCGACCTCGACGGCCCGGCGGTAGAGCTCGGGGTTCTTCTGCTGCTGGGCCGCCTCGAGAAAGAGGGAGTAGCCCGCGCCGGGGTCGCCGCCGCGCACATTGAGCTCGCCCAGCAGCAGCTGATAGAACAAGGGCGCGTCGAGCGAAGAACTGCTGGCGGCCGGGTTGAGCGGGCTTTGTGCCAGGGCCGCCGGACCGGCCAATGCGCCGGCGCAGGCCAGCACGATCAGCGGGAGGCGAAGACGTCTGTGCAGCGGCGCGGGTTTCATCGGGTCATGATAATTGAAGGGTTTAAGGCCTTTGGTGTCTTGATCCCAATCCCCGGCGGGCGTTCCCCGCGCGCCGTCCCACCCCTTCCTTCGCCGAATCGCCGTGCCCGAATTGCCCGAAGTCGAGGTCACCCGACGCAGCTTTGCCGACCGCATCGCCGGCGCTTCCGTGCGCGCCGCCCGGTTGGGCAAGCCGCTGCGCTGGCCGCTGGGCGTGGCGCCCGAGGCGCTGGTGGGGCAGCGCGTGCGCTCGGTGGGGCGGCGCGGCAAGTACCTGCTGGTGGAGATGGACGCCGGCTGGCTCCTGGTGCACCTGGGCATGTCGGGCAGCCTGCAGTTCGCGCCGGCGCTGCCGCCCCCCGGCCCGCACGACCACTTCGAGCTCGACACCAGCCAGGGCTTGCTGCGGCTGCACGACCCGCGGCGTTTTGGCGCGGTGGTTCACGTGCCTTCGCTGGACCACCCCCGCGCGGTCCAGCTGCTGGGCGGGCTGGGCGTGGAGCCGCTGGAGGCCGGCTTCGACCCCGTGCGCTTCCATCAGGCCTTGCGCCGGCGGCGCGCACCCATCAAGCAGGTGCTGCTGGCGGGGGACATCGTGGTCGGCGTGGGCAACATCTACGCCAGCGAGGCGCTGTTCAGCGCCGGCATCCGGCCGACCACGCGGGCCGATCGCATCAGCGGCCCGCGCGCCGCGCGGCTGCACGCGGCCATCGTCCAGGTGCTGCAGCGCGCCCTGGCCGTGGGCGGGAGCACCCTGCGCGACTTCGTCAGCGCCGATGGCCAGAGCGGCTACTTCCAGCTCGACACCATGGTCTACGACCGCGCCGGCCAGCCCTGCCGCCAGTGCGCGACGGCGATCCGGACCATTCGCCAGGGCCAACGTTCGACCTACTTTTGCCCGCTCTGCCAGGCCCGCTGACCATGCGTCCCCGATGGGCGGCCCTGCCGAGGGGTGGGTGCTATATTGACCGATCGCCCGCAAAGCACTGCCGCATGAGTTTCATTCAAGCCTTTGATCAGCACGGCGCCTGGCGCAAGCAGTTCGCGCTGCGCCTGAAGCTCCTGTCCGAATGGCTGGCCGACCACGACCTGATGGAGCCGGGCATCCGCGAGCGGCTGGACCAGCTGCACGCGCAGATCAAGAACGACAAGATCACGGTCGCCTTCGTGGCCGAGTTTTCGCGCGGCAAGTCCGAGCTCATCAACGCCGTGTTCTTCGCGGGCTACGGCCGGCGCATCATGCCGGCGAGCGCGGGTCGCACCACCATGTGCCCCACCGAGCTGGCCTACGACGCCGACCTGCCCCCCTGTCTGCGCCTGCTGCCCATCGAGACGCGCCTGCAGCCGCAGTCCCTGCTCGACTGGCGCCACGCCCCGGCCAAGTGGGAGCGCGTCGACCTCGACGTGAACGACCCCAAGCAGCTCGCCAAGGCGATCCAGAAGGTGTCCGAGGTGCGGCATGTCCCGGTGGACGAAGCGCGCGCCCTGGGCTTCTGGCACGACGAACTGCCCGAGGACAACCCCTTGCCCGGCCCGGACGGCCTGATCGAGGTGCCGCGCTGGCGCCACGCGCTCATCAACATGGCGCACCCGCTACTCAAACAAGGCCTGGTCATCCTGGACACGCCGGGCCTCAACGCCATTGGCGCGGAACCCGAGCTCACCGTGAGCCTGCTGCCCCAGGCGCACGCGGTGGTGTTCATTCTGGCGGCCGACACGGGCGTGACCAAGTCCGACCTGAGCATCTGGCGCCAGCACCTGGCCACCCTGGGCGACGGACAGGCTTCGCGCCTGGTGGTGCTCAACAAGATCGACACCATGTGGGACGCGCTGAGCTCGCCCGAGCAGGTGCAGCTGCAGATCGCCGCGCAACGCGCCGATTCGGCCGAGATCTTGGGCGTGCCGCAGTCGCAGGTGCTCGCGGTGTCGGCCCAGAAGGGCTTGCTCGCCAAGGTCAACCGCGACGAGGAGCTGCTCAAGGCCAGCCAACTGATCGACCTGGAGCGCGCGCTCGGCGAAGGCCTGCTGGGCCAGCGCCGCCGCATCCTGGGTGCGGCCGTGGCGTCCGGCGTCGAGGCGCTGCGCGGCGAGGCCGGGCGCATGGTGCATTCGCGCCTGCGCGACCTGGTCGAGCAGATCCAGGAGCTGGACGGCCTGCGGGGCAAGAACGCGGGCGTGATCAAGCAGATGCGCCTGCGCATCGAACAGGAGCAGGCCGATTTCGACGCCAGCGGCGCCAAGATCCAGGCGGTGCGCTCGGTGCACCTGCGCCTGCTCAAGGACCTGTTCGCGTTGCTCAGCCCCTCGCACCTGAAGGCCGAGGTCGCCACGCTCGCGAAGCAGCTCAAGAGCCCCGGCATCAAGCTCGGCGTGCGCCGCGCCTACGACGGCACCTTCAACCGCCTGCGCGAAGACCTCGCGCGCGCCGATGAGATGGCCGGCGAGATCCAGTCCATGCTGGAAGGCAGCTTCAAGAACCTCAACGCCGAGTACGGCTTTTCGCTGCAGGCGCCGTCGTCGCCGCAGCTCGCGCTCTACCGCCGAGACCTCGACCTGATCGAGAAAAGCCACCTGCAGTACCTGAGCCTGGGCAACGCGCTGCGCCTGGCGCAGCCCGAGTTCGCCGAGCGCCTGGCGCGCGCGCTGATGAGCCGCCTGCGCGTGGTCTACGAGACCGCGGTCAACGAGGTCGAGCTCTGGAACAAGTCGGCCGCGGCCCAGCTCGACGCGCAGCTGCGCGAGCGCCGCCGCAACTTCACGCGCCGCATCGAGGCGGTCTCGCGCATCCAGCAGGCCGCCA
>NZ_MKSS01000039.1:0-21936 GCF_001897365.1 Hydrogenophaga sp. 70-12 | reverse complement strand
TCGCTGATCACGCTGGTCGGCTGGGGCGTGCTCACGGGCGACTGGGAGCGCGCCATCCTCAACGCCGTGGCGGTGCTGGTGATCGCCTGCCCCTGCGCGCTGGGCTTGGCCACGCCCACGGCCATCATGGCCGGCACCGGCGTGGCCGCGCGCCAGGGCATCCTGATCAAGGACGCCGAGGCGCTGGAGGTGGCGCACCGGGTGGACACCGTGGCCTTCGACAAGACCGGCACCCTGACCGAGGGCCGGCCCCAGCTGGTGGCCGCCCTGGCCGCGCCGGGCCAGGAAGAGCGCCTGATCCCCTGGAGCCTGGCACTGCAGGCCGGCAGCGAACACCCGCTGGCGCGCGCCGTGCTGGAGTCGCCCCAGGCCGCCGGCCTGACGCCACTGCCGGCCAGCCAGGTGAGCGCGGTGCCCGGCCGCGGCATGTCGGCCGAGGTCGACGGCCACGCGCTGCGCCTGGGCAGCCCGCGCTTCATGCAGGAGCTGGGCGTGGACACCGCGGCCCTGGCCGCGCAGGCGCAGCGCCTGCAGGACGAGGGCCGCACCGTGTCCTGGCTGGCCGACGTGACGCAGGCACCGCGCCTGGTCGGCCTGCTGGCCTTCGGCGACGCGCCCAAGGCCAGCGCCGCACGCGCCGTGGAACGCCTGCACGGCATGGGCGTGCGCACGGTCATGCTCACCGGCGACAACCGCGGCAGCGCGGCGGCCGTGGGCCAGCGCCTGGGCATCGCCCGCATCGAGGCCGAGGTGCTGCCCGCCGACAAGGCCGGCATCATCGGCCAGCTCAAGCAGGGCGGGCATGCGGTGGCCATGGTGGGCGACGGCATCAACGACGCCCCGGCCCTGGCCTCGGCCGACGTGGGCATTGCCATGTCCACCGGCACCGACGTGGCCATGCACGCGGCCGGCATCACGCTGATGCGTGGCGACCCGGCGCTGGTGGCCGACGCCATCGACATCTCGCGCCGCACCTACCGCAAGATCCGCCAGAACCTGTTCTGGGCCTTCGCCTACAACGTGATCGGCATCCCGCTGGCGGCGGCCGGCCTGCTCAACCCGATGGTGGCGGGCGCCGCCATGGCCCTGAGCAGCGTGAGCGTGGTGAGCAACGCCCTGCTGCTGCGCGGCTGGCGGCGCTGAAGGCTCAGTGGCCGCGCGCCGCCGCGGCTGCGAAGTGCGCGAAGCCCTGCACGAAGTCGGCCAGCTGGCGGGCGATCGCCTCGTCCAGCAGCGCGCCGTCGGCCCCGAACACCGAGCCGGCGCGCGACACCATCAGGCGCCCGCCGCTCCAGTGCTGCGCGCCCAAGGTGCGCAACACGGGCAGCCAATGGGCCTGGCCCATCACCGTGCCGAAGCCCCCGGGCGACGCCCCGATGACGGCCACCGGCCGGTCGCGGAACACGTCGGGCAGGCCGGGCGTGGGACGCGAGAGCCAGTCGATGGTGTTCTTGAACACGCCCGGGATGCCGTTGTTGTATTCGGGCGAAACCAGCAGCAGGCCGTCGGCGGCCAGGATGCGCTCCTTCAGGGCGCGCACGGCCGGCGGCGTGCCGCTGGCCTGCTCCAGGTCGCCGTCGTACAGCGGCACGCCGTGCACGGTGGCGGCGTCGAAGGGGGTGTCCGCGCCGGCGGCGGACTGGGCGGCCTTGAGCAGCGCGGTATTGAAGGAGCCGGCGCGCAGGCTGCCGGACAGTCCAAGCAAGGTGGTCATGGGGTGGGACTCCTGGTGGGAGCCGCAAGGCTACACCCGGCGCCCCCGGGGCCCGGACCCGCTCAGGTCCCGAGCCACTCCAGCAGGCTCAGCACGCGCGGCCCGGTGCCGGTGTCGAAGCCCTGGATGCCCAGGGTCTTGAGGACGCCGCGGCCGGCGTCGGCCTGGTCCATGGCGCGCAGTTCGGCCTGCACGGCCTGCAGCTGCTCGGCCGTCAGGCGCGGGCCGGCGACCATGGGAGAGTACGGCTGCGTCACGCTGCTGTGCAGCACGCGCAGGCCGCCTTTGTCCAAAGAGCGCGCCACGCCCGAGTAAGACGCCACGCCGCCCACGTCGGCCAGCTTGTGTTCCAGGTAGAACTGCACGGCGCCCTGCTCGCGCACGTACTGCAGCTTTTCGTTCTTCAGCGCAATACCCCGGTCGCGCAGCTCGGCATGGCAGAAACGGGACATGTAGGACACCTGCTCGGGCAGCACCCATCGCTTGCCCTTGGCGTCCTCGAGGCTCTTCAGCGGCGAATCCTTGCGGGTGACGATCAGGCACTGCCCCTCGGGCTTGGCGCTGGCGACGAAGCGGTAGCCGTTGTCGCGCATGGCGCGCGCCGGGTAGTCGCTGGGCCGGGCCAGCGCCAGGTCGAAGCGCTTGGCCTTCAGGCCGTCTTCGAGCAGCGCGAACTCGCGCGCGAACACCACCGTCACCTTGCCCTTCAGCGCCCGGCCCAGGGCCTCGGCCAGGCCGGCGTACTTGGCGGTGGCGCGCGCGTGGTCCAGCCCGCCCGAGGTGCCTTCGCTGACGGCCAGCGTGTACTCCGGTTCCGCGGCCTGCGCCGCGCTGGCCATCAACAGGGGAAGCAGAAGGGCGATGAGTCGGGTGGGCAGTGGCATGGTGGCGGTGCGGTGGCCAGACACCCTGGCCGGTTCAGCATATTGGGATGAACGAATGTATCGCCGGTGGCGCGGACGGCGGGTTCCGCTCATGGCGGGAAAACGGCCGTCTGGCTTGCATCTTGCTGACGTCCCGCAGGCGCCACCGGCCCCGGGAAACTTCGCCCTTTTTGGAGCCAGCCCTCCAGGAGCTCAGACCTACAATCCCGCCTACTTCGCACCGCCCGGATGGCCCGGGCGGGCGGCAACCGAGAGATTTCTCATGAAGCACCTTGCCCTGTATTCCGCCCTCGCCGGCGCCCTGGCCCTCTCGGCCTGCGGCAAGAAAGAGGAGGCCCCCGCCCCGGCAGCCGCTCCCGCGCCCGCCGCCGCGCCGGCCGCAGCGCCCGCTCCGGCCGCCCTGCCCGAGCTCAAGGTCGCCATCGACCCGACCTACGAACCCTTCACCTTCAAGACCGCCGACGGCAAGCCCACCGGCTTCGACGTCGACATCGCCGACGCCCTGTGCAAGGAAATCAAGCGCCAGTGCGTCTACGTCGAACAGGTCTGGGACAGCATGATCCCCGGCCTGCAGGCCAAGAAGTACGACGCGATCATCAGCTCCATGTCCATCACCGAGGAGCGCCTGAAGGTCGTGGACTTCACCGACAAGTACTACTTCACCCCCAGCCGCATCGTCGTGAAGAACGGCACCGCCTACACCGACCCGGCCTCGCTCAAGGGCAAGAAGCTGGGCGTGCTCAAGGGCAGCACGCAAGAGAAGTACGCCCTGGGCGAGCTCAAGCCCGCGGGCGTGAGCATCGTTCCTTACGAGGCCCAGGACCAGGTCTACCTGGACATCAAGTCCGGCCGCCTCGACGGCACCGTGGCCGACCAGGTGGAGGTCAACGGCGGCTTCCTGCGCAAGCCCGAGGGCAAGGACTACGGCTTCGTGGGCCCCGTGCTGGACGATCCCAAGTACTACGGCACCGGCGTGGGCGTGGCCCTGCGCAAGGACGACACCGCCCTCAAGGACGAGTTGAACGCGGCCATCAAGACGATCCGCTCCAATGGCGTCTACGAGACGATCGCCAAGAAGTACTTCGACTTCGACGTCTACGGCAAGTAAGCGGTCAGCCCACCGAGCGCGGTTTGTCCGGCTACTACCAGTCCATCCTGCAAGGCGCCCTGCTCACGGTGGGCGTCTCACTGGCCGCCCTCGTGGTGGCCATTTTCTTGGGCCTGGCGGGCGCGGCGGCCAAGCTGTCGGGCCGCCGCGCGCTCGTCTGGCTGGCCACCGCCTACACCACCGTGGTGCGCGGCGTGCCCGAACTCGTGCTGATGCTGCTCATCTTCTACGGCGGCACCATCGGCCTGAACCACCTGCTTGAGGCCCTGGGCAGCCGCCGCTCGGTGGACATCAACCCCTTCGCGGCGGGCGTGCTGACCATCGGCTTCATCTACGGCGCCTACATGACGGAGACCTTCCGCGGCGCCATCCTGGCCATCCCGCGCGGGCAGATGGAAGCGGCCTGGGCCTTCGGCATGGGCCGCGTTCGCACCTTCGTGCGCATCACCGCGCCGCAGATGGTGCGCTACGCGCTCCCGGGCTTCACCAACAACTGGCTGGTGCTCATCAAGGCCACGGCCCTGGTCAGCCTGATCGGCCTGCACGAGATGACCTACCTGGCCAAGCAGGCCAGCGCGGCCACGCGCGAGCCCTTCACCTTCTTCCTGTTCGCGGCGGCGCTGTTCCTCGTCTACACCACGGTCTCGCTGTGGGCGCTGCGCTGGGTGAACCGGCGCTTCAGCCTGGGCGTCAAGCGGCTGACCCACTGACACCATGCGCTGGGAAGTCATCTTCGAACCGGCCCACCTCGCCATGTATGGCCAGGGCGTGCTGACCACGCTGAGCCTGCTGCTGTCCTGCCTGGCCATCGGCGGCGTGCTGGCCGTGGTGTTTGCCCTGGCGCTCACCCACGGGCCGGCGCCGCTGCGCTGGCTGGTCGGCGCGTACACCTACGTGATCCGCGGCACACCGCTGCTGATCCAGATGTACATGATCTATTACGGCCTGGCCCAGCTCGACTGGATCCAGGCGCGCTGGGACGACATCTGGCCCTGGACGATGTTCAAGGACGCCTTCTTCTGCGCCCTGCTCGCCTTCGCCCTCAACACCGCCGGCTACACGGCCGAAATGCTCGCGGGCTCCATCCGCGAGACGGCGCCGGGCGAGATCGAGGCCGCGCAGGCCATGGGCATGGGCCGCTGGCAGGCGCTGCGGCGCATCGTGCTGCCCAGCGCCATGCGCCGCACCCTGCCGGCCTACAGCAACGAGGTGGTGATGATGCTGCACGGCACCAGCCTGGCCAGCGCAGTGCCGGCCATGCTGGACGTGACCGCCGCCGCCAGCCGCATCTACTCCGACTACTACCTGCCGTTCGAGGCCTACCTCTTCGCCGCCGGCATCTACCTCACCATCACCTTCACCCTGGTGGGCCTGTTCAAGCTCGGCGAGCGGCATTTCCTCGCCCACCTGGCGCCGCGCACGCACTGACAGGAAGCGCATGGAACGGACCGAACACCCCCTGCTGAGTCCCAGCCTGGGCCACCAGAAGCACCTGGTGTCGTTCCGCTATGGCGCCGAAGACGCCCGGCCCAAGGTCTACCTGCAGGCCAGCCTGCACGCCGAGGAGCTGCCCGGCATGCTGGTGGCGCACCACCTGCGCCCCCAGCTGGAGGCCGCCGAACGTGAGGGCCGCCTGCGCGGCCAGGTGGTGCTGGTGCCGGCGGCCAACCCCATCGGCCTGACGCAGCGGCTCAACCACCGCGCCATGGGCCGCTTCGAATTCGGCACGTCGCAGAACTTCAATCGCCACTACCCGAACCTGGCGGACGCGCTGTTCGACGAGCTGCGCGACCGCCTGGGCCCCGACCCGCAGGCCAACGTGGCCCTGGTGCGCGCCGCCGCCACCCGCTGGCTGCGCGACTGGCGGCCCGCCACCGAGCTGGACAGCCTGCGCCGCCAGCTCTTCCTGCTGGCGCACGACGCCGACGTGGTGCTGGACCTGCACTGCGACTGGGAAGCCGCGCTGCACCTGTACGCCGAGGAGGCCTGCTGGGCCCCGCTGGCGCCACTGGCCTGGCTGCTGGGCTGCCGCGCCGTGCTGCTGGCGCGCGATTCGGGTGGCGAGCCCTTCGACGAAACCCTCTCGGGCCTGTGGTGGCGACTGGCCGAGCGCCTGCGCGCGCAGGGCATCCACCACCCGTTGCCCCAGGCCTGCGCCAGCGCCACGGTGGAGCTGCGCGGCGAGGCCGACGTCTCGCACGACAACGCGCGCATCGACGCCAAGGCCCTGATGGACTACCTGCTGCACCTGCGCGTGCTCGATGGGCCCGCCCCCGCCATCCCCCGGCCGAGCTGCGAGGCCACGCCGCTGGCTGGCTCGCAGACCCTGCACAGCCCGGTGGCCGGCGTGGTGGCCTTCTGCGTGCGCCCAGGCGATACCCTGGCCGTCGGCGAGGTGGTGGCCGAGGTCATCGACCCCACCGCGCCCGGCGCCTCGCGCGTGCACCGGATCACCGCCGGTGTCGCGGGCGTGCTCTACGCGGCCATTGGCGAGCGCTACGTCGTCGCCGGCGGCGAGATCGGCAAGATCGCCGGCGCCACCCCGTTCCGCACCGGCCACCTGCTCGGTGCCTGACCCTGCCCCGCTCCCATGAATGCCCCCACCCCTTCTTCCGCGCCGCTGCTGGCCGTGCACGACATCCACAAGCGCTTCGGCGCCAACGAGGTGCTCAAGGGCGTGTCGCTCGAGGCGCGCGCGGGCGACGTCATCAGCCTGATCGGCAGTTCGGGCTCGGGCAAGAGCACGCTGCTGCGCTGCATCAACCTGCTCGAGAAGCCCAACGCGGGGCGCATCGTGCTCGGCGGCGAGGAACTCAAGCTCGCGCCCGACCGCCACGGCGAGCTGCACGCCACCGACCCGAAGCAGCTGCAGCGCCTGCGCACGCGCCTGGCCATGGTGTTCCAGCATTTCAACCTGTGGGCGCACATGACGGTGCTGCAGAACATCATCGAGGCGCCGGTGCACGTGCTGGGCGTGCCGCGCGACCAGGCGGTGCAGACGGCGCGCAAGTACCTGGAGCGCGTGGGCCTGAGCGGCGTGGAAGACCGCTACCCCGCGCACATGAGCGGTGGCCAGCAGCAGCGCGTGGCGATCGCGCGCGCGCTGGCGGTGGAGCCGGCGGTGATGCTGTTCGACGAACCCACCTCCGCGCTCGACCCGGAGCTGGTGGGCGAGGTGCTGCGCGTGATGCGCCTGCTGGCCGAGGAAGGCCGCACCATGCTGGTGGTGACGCACGAGATGGGATTCGCGCGCGAGGTGTCCTCGCACCTCATCTTCCTGCACAAGGGCTGCATCGAGGAACAGGGTGTGCCGCGCGAGGTGCTCGCCAGCCCGAAGAGCGAACGGCTCGCCCAGTTCCTCAAGGGCAACCTGAAGTAGTCAGGGCGTCAGCGACAGCTCGCTCGCCCACTTGGGCGGCTTCAGGCTCAGGGTGCGGTGCTTGTTGGCCAGCCAGGTCGCGCTCATGTCGCGGTAGCGGCTGGAGAACACGTTGCCGCTCTGCCCCGTCTGGTAGATGAACAGCGAGCGGTCCAGGTCGGCCAGGTCGTAGATCGCGCGCAGGCTGGCCGCGTGGCGGTTGGCGAAGGGCGCGTCGGCCTTGTCCAGGTGGTACTGGCCCACGTTCACCGTGAAGGGGTCGCCGCCGGTGGGCTCGCGCACCTCGAAGAAGCGGGCCAGCGGTTTCACGTTGGAGAACGGCCGGTGCGCCGAGATGGCCGGGTGCGCCTCGCCCCAGCGCCAGGCGGCCACGTCGGCGCCGTACTGGGCCGACAGCCTGTCCAGTGCGCGCGACAGCGCCTCGCCCGCCGCGTGCGGACAACCCTGCACGCCGCACCAGGCGCGGTTGTCGCTCTCCAGGAAGCCCTCCACCGCCTGGCGGAACAGGCGCTTGCCGTACAGGGACTCGAAGCGCTCCTTGCCCAGGCGCTGGCCGATCACGCCACGCGTGAACTCGTCGATCCAGGCGCTGTAGATCAGCGGCGCGGGTGAGTCGGCGCGCATCACGCCGTCGAAGCCCTGCAGCGCGGCGCGCGCGGCCTCGGCCAGCGAATGCGTGGACGGCGCCTTCAACAGGTGCGGCAGCAGGCGCAGCGTGGCCTCGGCCCGCTGGTCGCCCTGGATGGCGCGCATGCTGGCCACGTCGTGCTTGGGCGTGGCCTCCAGCAGGGTCTCGATGCGCTGCTGGCGGTATGGCGGCGCCCAGTCCTGGGTGAGGAAATGCGGGTAGTCCGGCGCGTGGATGCGCTGGTTGGCGGTGGCGATCCAGCCGCGCGCGCCATCGTCCTGCGGCGTGTCGGCGTACGGCAGCCAGCCGGTCCAGTCGTAGCGCGGCTCCCAGCCCGGCGCCGGGGCCACGCCGCGGATGTCGTTGTCGGCCGCGCGCAGCGGCACGCGCCCGGCCGCCTTGTAGGCGATGCGCCCGGTGCGGTCGGCCATCACGATGTTCTGCATGGGCGCGCGGAAGGTGGAGAACGCCGCCAGCAGTTCCTCCACGCTCTGCGCGCGGTTGGAGGCCAGCGTGGCGGACACGTTGTCCTCGTCGTCGAGCCCGGTCCAGCGCAGCGCCAGCACGAAGCGCGTGGTGTCGAGCACCTTGCCGTGCTGGGCCTGGGCGTCGCTCAGCACCGGGCCGTGGCGCGTGGCGCGCACCAGGTGTGTGACGTCGGCCTGCCCCTTCACGCGGATGGTCTCGGCGCGCACGGTGAAGCGTTCCCAGGCGGGCTCGGTGCCGGCCGAGGGCACGCGGTACTCGCCGGGGTTGGCCGGGTTGATCTGTTCCAGGTAGAGGTCCTGCACGTCAGGCCCGGTGTTGGTGAAGCCCCAGGCCACGCCGGCCGTGCGGCCCAGCACCACGAAGGGCGTGCCCGGCAGGGTGGCGCCGATCACGTCCATGCCCTTGAGGCCACCCGCGTCGGGCGCCTGCAGCCGCGCGAAGTACCAGATGGCGGGCGCGCTCAGGCCCAGGTGCGGGTCGTTGGCCAGCAGCGGCTGGCCGCTCTGGGTGCGCGAGCCGGCCACCACCCAGTTGTTCGAGCCCTTGTTTTCGTTGAAGCCGAAGCCATCGGCCCAGTCGCGCAGGTCCAGCGCGATGCGCTCGCGCCAGCCGGCCTGCGGGGCCGCCGGGGCCTGCGAGGTGGCGGTGCCGTTGGCCTTGTTGAACACGCCCAGTTCGCGGTACAGCCGGCCCAGGTCGGCGCTGGCGGCGGGCGCCTCGCCCGGGTACGGCGGGAACAGCTCCCACAGCGCGGGGGTGTCCAGCACCTGCAGCGCCGTCAGCCGGGCGAACTCGTTGCCCCAGTTCCCGCCCAGGTCCAGCGCCATCATGATCGACCAGCCCACGCTGTCGGCCGGGTCCCACCAGGCGCCGCGCAGGGCCTCTTCGCGCGGGTTCACGCCCAACAGCAGGAACTCGGGCGTGAGCGCCTGTTCGCCGCTGGCGAAGAAGGCGTTGATGCCGGCGCTGTAGGCCTCCACCGCGGCCTTGACGTCCGCCGGCAGCTTGGCCAGCTGGCGCTGCGCCACCTGGCGAATGCCCAGGGTGCGCATGAGCTTGTCGGTTTCCAGCGTGGCCGGGCCCAGGAACTCGGACAGCGTGCCGCGCATGACCGCGCGGTTGAAGGCCAGCTGCCAGCCGCGCTCCTGCGCGTGCACGTAGCCCAGCGCCATCCAGGCGTCGCGCGGGTTCTGGGCCAGGATGTGGGTGACGTCGCTGCCGTCGCGGTTGACCTGCACCGGCGCACCCAGGCCGCTGACCTGCAGGTGCCCGTCGGTGCGCGGCAGGGTCTGGCGGGCGTACCACAGCCCCAGGGCGGCGGCGAGCACGAGCAGCAGGCCAATGAAGGTGGCGAGGCGGCGGATCCAGCGCATGGTGTTTGTCTCTCGGGCTTCTTATGAGGAGCCGCGAGGATAAACCCCGTCCGATGACCCGGCGGCGCGGGTGCTGTCACGCAGGCGCGCGGCGCGCCCAGTGCGCTCAGCGCGCGCTGGCGGCGGCGCTGCGGGCGAGCGCCATGCTGCCGTCCATGAGCTTGAAGCTCACGGTGGGGGCGCTGAAATCGGAGAACGGCGCGCCCAGGGAAATCTCGCCGTCGCTGTGCAGCACACAGTCCTGGCGGCGCAACTGCACCACCGACTCGCTGCCCGCGAAACGCACCCAGGTGCCGTAGCTGCTCACGTCTTCCAGCACGTAGTTGCCGGAGACCATGCCGATGGTGGCGTGCATGCGAGAGACGCGCGGGTCGCTCACCACGAAGCTGGCCTCGGGCACGCGGCCGATGCGCAGCGGCAGGTCGCTGGAATTGAAGGTGCGCGTGGCGTCCAGCCAGGCGAGCTCGATGCCCGCGAAATCGGAGTCGTCCTTGGGCGTGATGGCGTGCAGGTCGGCCGGCACCGTGAGGAACTCGGACTGCATGTCCGCCTGCCACTCGATGCGGAACACCTCGCAGGTGTCGACCTTGCCCTTGATGCGCATGGCACCCAGGCTGCGGTTGCGCACCAGCGAGCGCGGCCCGAGCGACTGGATGACGGTGTCGCTGGCAAAGATCTGTTCCGGGCCGGCCAGGTCGCTCAGGCGCGAGGCCAGGTTCACCGCGTCGCCGAAGCAGTCGCCGTCCACCCACACCACCGAGCCGCGCGCCAGGCCGATCTGCATCAGCAGCTTGAGGTGGGCCGGCCACTGCTGCACGCGCTTGGCGTGCTCCTGCTGGATCTGCACCATGGAATCAACCGCGGCGCGGTTGTCGGCGAAGGCCAGCAGCACCCCGTCGCCCAGCATCTTGACCACGGTACCGCCGTTCGCCTGGCCGCGTGCGCCGATCCACTGCGTCAACTTGGTGACCGCCTTGGTGGCCCGGTCGTTGCCCAGTGTCTCGAACACGGACGTGCTACCGGTGAGGTCGACGAAGGCGATCGTGAGTTCGGGCATGGGGCTGGGAAAACCTGCGGGCGATTAGAGCATGGCGGTTCTCGCAGACCGTTACATCCTCAACCGATGCAAGTGGCGTTTGTGCGCCCCGAAAGGCCGACCGGGTTGTGGCACCCAGCCAACAATGAGTGCAAAAGGATTACTAAATTGAGGTAGTCCATGAAACTCCCGCGCTAAGCACATGATTTGCTGTTGTTTTTTTTGCCGTATCAAGACTTGCACGATTGCATCGACATGCTTCAGGTCGTATTCTGGCCAGCCCTTTCCTGTGATGGAACTCTCACGGTCATGCGTTGGTTCAAGCCCAGTCTCCGCAACAGCATCTCGGCCCTGCTAGGGCCGAGCGCGCGCGCGGACGACGAGGACGAGTTGGAGCCGGTGCGTGAGGCCATGCTGGCCGTGCTGGGTGAAGAAGGCGCCCGCCTGAACCCTTCGCTCAAGCGCCGGCTGAAGTTCATGCACGACGCGCACAGCCTCTGGTATGCGCGCGGCGAACTGGTCGCGGTGCTGAGCCGCGTGCACGGCGAGGCGCTGGCGGTTCACCGCGTGCAAAGCCTCTCGCCGGTGTTCCAGGGCCTGGTGCCCAAGGCCCTGATCGACGCTTCGCGCATCCGGCGGGTGTAAGCCCCACCCCGCCGCGCTTCGCGCGTCCCCCGCAAGGGACGGCACCGGCGGCCCGACGAAGCCGGTTCCGTGGTGCCTCCGGGCTCAATGCCCGTGGTGCCCATGGGGCTCATGCCCCCAGAAGATCAGCGCGTCGCGCCCCTCCACCACCAGATCGACCGTGCGGCCCACGGGCAGAAGCACTTTGGTGGGCACGTGGCCGAACGGCAGCCCGGTGTAGATGGGCGTCTTGGTCTTCGAGCGCAGCCATTGCGTCACGGTCTTGAGCGAGAAGCCCCGGTCGTAGCCCGGCACCGGCTTGAAGCGGTTGAACGCCCCCAGCAGCACGGCCTTCTGCGCGTCCAGCACGCCCGCCAGCAGCAGTTGGGTGAGCTGGCGCTCCAGCCGGTACGGGTGCTCACCCACGTCTTCCAGGAACAGCACCCCGCCTTTCACGGCCGGCAGGTATGGCGTGCCGACCAGCGAACACAGCACGCTCAGGTTGCCGCCCCACAGCGTGGCCTCGCGCACGTGCCGCTTCGGCTTGGCGGCGTGGGCCGGGGCGTCGGCCGCCGGCAGCGTCCAGCCCGAGCCCTCGGCCGACCCATCGAGCAGGTCGCCGAAACAGGCCAGCATGATCTCGTCGGGCTCGACCTCGGGGCCGAAGTCTTCGCCCAGCGCCGGGCCGGCCCAGGTGCTGGCGCCGGTCTTGGCCAGCAGCGCCAGCTGCAGCGCGGTGAAGTCGCTCAGGCCGACGAAGCGCGTGCCTTTTTCGATCGCCTTGGCGAGGGCCTTGTAGGGCAGCTCGGGCAGGAGGCGGGTGAGCCCATAGCCCCCGCGCGAGATCAGGGCCACGTCGGCACCGCTGGCCGCCGCGCGGCCGATGGCGGCCAGGCGCGTGGCGTCGTCGCCCGCGAAGCGCATGTGGGCACGCAGGGCGTCGGTGTCGATCTCGACCTCGTGGCCCAAGGCCTTGAGGCGCTGCACGCCGCGGCGGAACGCGGCCTTGTCGCGCACGGCGCTGGCGGGAGAGTAGATGTAGATGTGGCTCATGGGTTCGGGGATGAAAAATGCGCGAGCGCCGCGCGCGCGATGGGCCCGCCGTGTTCCTGCACGAAGTGGCCGGCCTGGGCCAGCAGCAGGGGTTCGGGGCAGCCTCGGATCTGCTCGCGCAGCGCGCGCATGACGGGCTCGCCGAGGACCGGGTCTTGCTGGCCGATGGCCATGAGGCTGCGCCCCTGCCACTGCTCGCGCCAGAAGCGGCGCGCCTCGCGGCTGACGGCGGCGCCGTCGCTGTCGGGAAACTCGGGGACCATGGGCGGGAAGGCGCGCAGCGCCGCGCGGTGGCCCTTGTCGGGGAACGGCGCGTCATAGGCGGCGCACTCGGCTTCGCTCATCTGCGGGTTGCCGCGCGCGAACAGGCGGCCGACCGAGAACTCGGGCTTGCTGGCGCACATCTCGCGCCAGGCCAGGAAGCCGGGCGACAGCGGCGAGTCGCCCGTGGCCAGGGTGGTGTTCATTACCAGCAGGCCGCGGTAACGCCCGGGCGCGGCCGGCGGCAGGGTCAGGCCCAGCAGACCGCCCCAGTCCTGCACGACCAGCACCACGTCGCGCAGGTCCAGCCGCTCGACGAATTCCAGCAGCACCTGGCGGTGCCAGGTGAAGCGGTGGGCCGCGTCCTTCTTGGGCTTGTCGCTCTTGCCGAAGCCGATGAGGTCGGGCGCGATCACGCGGTGACCGGCCGCCAGGAACACCGGCAGCATGTGGCGGTAGAGGTAGCTCCAGGCCGGGTTGCCGTGCAGGCAGAGCCAGGTCAGCGGGGCGTTGCGCGGGCCTTCGTCGAGGTAGTGCAGGCGCAGCCCGTCCAGCGCGGGCAGGTCGCTCAGGTACCGGGGCGCCCAGGGGTAGCCGGGCAGGCCCTCGAACGCGGCATCGGGCGTGCGCAGCGCGTCCTCGCGCAGGGGGTGGGGGTTCATTCGCCGCTCCTTGAAGAAGCTGCGCAGCAGCTCGGCGCCCTGCTCGGCCAGCACGCCGCCCCGCACCTGGGTCTGGTGGTTCAGTGGCGCCTGGGCGAACAGGTCGATCACGGAGCCGGCCGCACCGGTCTTGGGGTCGCTCGCGCCAAAGACCACGCGGTCCAGCCGCGCGTGCAGCATGGCGCCGCTGCACATGGCGCAGGGCTCCAGCGTCACATAAAGCGTGCAGCCATCGAGCCGGTAGTTGGCCAGGCGCCGCGCGCCCTCGCGCAGGGCCAGCATCTCGGCGTGCGCGCTCGGGTCGTGTGAGGCGATGGGGGCGTTGCGGCCGGTGGCGATCACCTGGCCGTCCTTCACCAGGACCGCGCCCACCGGCACCTCGCCGGCCTGGGCGGCGGCGCGGGCTTCGTCGAGCGCCAGGCGCATGAAGGCTTCGTCGCGTTCCGGGCTCGGCGTCATGCGGGCGAGTGTAGGCGAGCGCGCCGAATGCCCCCTGGGGCCCTCGCGCTCTGGCATGATCCTGGGTTGCCCAGGGAAAACCCTCAACAAATGACCGCCCCCCGCGCGAGCGGCCGGCAGTGGGAGCTCGACGCGCTGCGCGGCCTCATGCTGGTCCTCATGACCCTCACCCACATGCCGACCGGCTTCTCGCCGGTGCTGAGCCAGCCGTTCGGCTTCGTCTCGGCGGCGGAGGGCTTCGTCTTCCTGTCGGCCCTGCTGGCCGGGCGCGTGTACGGGGCGCGCGCCGAGCGGCAGAGCTTCGCCGAACT
Source organism: Hydrogenophaga sp. 70-12 (assembly GCF_001897365.1). Taxonomy (NCBI): domain Bacteria; kingdom Pseudomonadati; phylum Pseudomonadota; class Betaproteobacteria; order Burkholderiales; family Comamonadaceae; genus Hydrogenophaga; species Hydrogenophaga sp. 70-12. The sequence goes on along the minus strand of NZ_MKSS01000039.1, from coordinate 7,955 downwards.
GCGCGGCGGCCTGTGGCGGCGCGCGGGCCGCCTGTACCTGTGCCAGCTGGCCCTGTTGCTGCTGGCCTTCACCCTGATCGCCTGGCTGGGCGTGGTGCGCCACCAGGGCGGCGTCACCGGCCTGCTGGAGTACTTCTTCATCGCCCCCGCCAGCGCCGTGGGCGCGGCCCTGGTGCTGCTGCACAACCCGCCGCTGCTGGACGTGCTGCCGCTCTACATCCTGTTCATGTTGATCACGCCCTGGCTGCTGGCGCACGGCCGGCGCCACGGCTGGCGCGGCCTGCTCTGCGCCAGCCTGCTGCTGTGGCTGGCCGAGCAATGGGGCCTGGGCGCGGCCCTGCACGGGCTGGCGGCGTCGGCCGGCTGGCCCGTGCCCTACAAGGACATGGGGGCCTTCCACCTCTTCGCCTGGCAGCTGCTGTGGGTGGGCGGTCTGTGCCTGGGCACGCGCCGCCAGCCCTGGCCGCGCGTGCGCTGGTGGCTTTGGGGACCGGCGCTGCTGCTGGCCGGCAGCACCCTGCTCTGGCGCCACATGGTGGGCCAGGACCCGATGCCCGGCGTGCCGGCCGTGGCCGCGCTGTTCGACAAGTGGTCCCTGGGCCAGCTGCGCCTGCTCAATGGCGCGGCCCTGGTCGTCCTGCTGCTGGCCAGTGCGCCCCTGTGGCGGGCGCTGCCCCGCCCGCGCCCGCTGGAGCTGCTGGGCCGCCAGTCGCTGCCGGTGTTCTGCGCCCACCTGGTGATCGTGCTGTTCACCCTGGCCTTCTTCGGCTCGGTCGAGACCCTGCGGCCCCGGCAGACCGACGCCCTGCTGCTGGCCGCCGCCTTCGCCGGCCTGTTCGCGGTGGCCCTGGCGGCGCAGTGGCGCGACCAGGGCGGCCGCCGGCGCCCACGCCTGGCCAGCGCGCTGCGCTGAGCGGCAGGGCGGCGGCTCGCCGTGTCAGAGCTTCAGGCGTGCCGCGATGAGCTCGCGCCAGATGCCGTAGCCCGTGGCGTTGAGGTGCAGGCGGTCGGCGCCGAACAGGTCGGGCCGCGGCCGCCCGGCCTCGTCCAGCATGGCGCCGTACACGTCGATGAAATCGAGCTGCGGGTGGCCTTCGGTGTAGGCCTTGACGAGCCGGTTGGTGGTTTGTATCGCGGGCAGCAGCGCCTCGCGCGCCGGGCTGGGCTTGATCGAGACAAAGGCGATGCGCGTGTTCGGCGCCGCCTGCAGCACCTGTTGCACGAAGCGCTCGTAGCGCAACAGCACCTCGGCCGGCGTGGCGCCTTCGTCCAGGTCGTTCTCGCCGGCGTAGAGCACCACCTGGCGCGCCTGGTAGGGCAGCACCAGCCGATCGACGAAGGCCACGCAGTCGGCCAGGCGCGAGCCGCCAAAGCCGCGCTTGATCACCACCGGCTGCTGCTGGAAGGCCGCTTCCAGCTTGTCCCACAGGCGGATGGAGGAACTGCCCACGAACAGCACCCCACCGGGCGGCGGACGGGCCAGCCGGTCCTGTTCGGCAAAGGCCTGCAGGCTGCTGCGCCAGCGCAGCTCGGCCGCCGCCACGTCGAACGGGGTGGGGTTGGGCGTGGGCCGGGCGGGCGGTAGGGCACTGGCCGGCGGCGGCAGGTTCACCAGGCGCTCGACGGCGCTGGTGGTGGCGAGGCCGGCCGGCGCGGCGCCAGTCGAGGCGGCCGAAGCGGGGGTGGCGCCTTGCGCCGAGGCCAGCGGGGCCAGCGCGGCGCCGAGCGCGCCCGCGGCCAGCCGGCGGAACATCGCGGAACGGTCGTTCATGTGTCGGGGGTGCCCAGGCCGAGCCGGCGCATCCAGCCCGCCAGGGCCTGCGCCTGCTCGCCGCCCTGTTCGTACAGGCGCAGCATCGCCGCGTGGGATTCGCGGCGGTGCTGGTTGAGCTTCACCTTGCAGCGAAGTTCCAGCACCCGCAGCTCCATGGCGTGGATGCCCTTCATCATGTTCTGCTGGAAGTCCTCGGGCAGGCCACGCCACTGCTCGGCGTAGGCTGGGTCGTGGTCGTGGATGAGGTGCTTGAGCAGGCGGTCCTTGTCCTCGAAGGACTCGATGAAGCCCACCTGCACGCGCGCCTGCACTGTCAGGTAGTTCCAGGTGGGCACGCGCTGCAGGTCGGGGTAGACGCGCGGCGTGAGGTAGGCTTGCGGGCCGTTGAACACCACCAGCGCCTGAGGCCGGGCGCGCAGGTGCTCGGCCTGCGGATTGGGCTTCGCCACATGGCCGAGCAGGGTGAGGCCGCCGCCCTCTTCCAGCACGTGCAGCGGCAGCGGCGTGACGAAGGGAAAGCCCTCATCGTCGGTGGAGATGAGCTGCGCGAAGGGGTGCGCGCGCATCAGCTCGAGCGCGATCGTGGGGTCCTTGGCGGCGAATTGGGGCGGTAGGTACATGCGGCGGGTGGGCCGGGGGCGGGCCCAGGCCCGGTCCATCCAGCGGATTGTTTCATATGCAATCGGCGCCGCCGCCCGGTGTGTTGCCGCTGTCACGGGGGGAAACCATGATCGGCGCCAACACCCGTCGCCGCCGGAGCCTCCCATGCCGAACCCGTTCAAGTCCCTGTCGCTGACCCTGTTCGCCGGTGTGCTCCTGTGCCTGGCTTTCGCCGTCGCTGCCTGGCGCACGGGGCGGCTGGCCTGGTGGGGCGCGGAAGGCCTGGCCGTGGTGGCGCTGGTCGGCGCCTTGCGCCTGCGCCGCCGGTCCCGCCGCGTGGACCCGGAGCGTTGGGCCAGCTTCTGACGGTTCGCACCGGCCTCAGCCGCCGCTGAACACGCCCCCGTAGCGCTTGCGCAGCTCGTTCTTCTGCACCTTGCCCGTGCCACCCACGGGCAGCGCGTCGAGGAAGACCACGTCCTCCGGCACCCACCACTTGGCCACGCGCTCGGCCAGGAACGCCAGGATCTCGGGCTTCTCCAGCGCGGCACCGGGCTTGCGCACCAGCAGCAGCAGGGGACGCTCGTCCCACTTGGGGTGCTTGATGCCGATGACCGCCGCCTGCGCCACCGCCGGATGGCCGGCGGCGGCGTTTTCCAGGTCGATGGAGCTGATCCATTCGCCGCCGCTCTTGATCACGTCCTTGGTGCGGTCGCGGATGGTCATCACGCCGTCGGGCGCGATGGTGGCGATGTCGCCGGTGGGGAACCAGCCGTCCACCAGGGCCGTGCGATCGGCCTTGTGGTAACGCTCCACGATCCACTGCCCACGCACCATCAGCTCGCCCTGCGACACGCCGTCGCGCGGCAGCGTGGCGCCCTGCTCGTCCACCACCTTGATCTCGATGCCCGAGACCACCTTGCCCTGGCGCGCGACGATGGCGTGGCGCTCGTCGGCCGGTCGCTCCCAGTCGGCGGCGCTCAGGTTGCTGAGCGTGGCGATGGCGGTGGTTTCCGTCATGCCCCAGCCGTGGCGCACCTCCACGCCGTAGGCCTCGTTGAACTTTTCGATCAGCGCGCGCGGCATGGCCGAGCCGCCCACGCAGGTGCGATGCATGGTGGAGAAGCGCAGGCCGCCCTGCTCCACGTGCTGCAGCAGGCCCATCCAGATGGTGGGCACGCCGGCGCTGATGGTCACCTTCTCGGCCTCCATCAGCTCATACAGGCTGGCGCCGTCCAGGCGCGGGCCGGGCAGCACGATGCGCGCGCCCGCCACCATGGCCGCGTACGGAATGCACCAGGCGTTGATGTGGAACATGGGCACCACGGGTAGGACGCTCTCGCGCGTGGACAGGCCCAGCACGTCGGGCAGGCAGGCGGTGGTGGCGTTGAGCACGATGGAGCGGTGCGAATACAGCACGCCCTTGGGGTGGCCGGTGGTGCCCGAGGTGTAGCAAAGCACCGCGCCGGTCTTCTCGTCGAACTCGGGCCAGTCGAAGGTGTCGGGCTGGCCGGCGATCAGGTCCTCGTAGGCCAGCGGCGTGGCCGCCGCCGGGCTCGGCGTGTCGGGCAGGTGCTCACGCTCGCTCAGGCAGACCCAGGCCAGCACCCGCGGGCACTTCGCCGCGATGGCCTGCACCAGCGGCGCGAAGGTGCTGTCGAACAGCACCACGCGGTCCTCGGCGTGGTTGAGGATGTAGACCAACTGCTCGGGGTGCAGGCGCGGATTGCAGGTGTGCATCACCATGCCGCTGCCCGAGACGGCGTAATAGGCCTCCAGGTGGCGGTGGTTGTTCCAGGCGATGGAAGCGACTGCGTCCCCGGGCTGCAGGCCCAGGCCGCGCAGCGCGTTGGCGAGCTGGCGCGCGCGCCGCGCGATCTGGGCGATGCTCAGGCGCACCGTGGGACCGTGCGTCTCGCGCGACACCACCTCCTGCGTGGCGTGCTGCGCGGCGCCGTGTTCCAACAGGCCCGAGATCAGCAGCGGGCGGTCCATCATCAGGCCGGGTTTGAGCATGGGGGTCTTGTCTCCGTAGGCTGGTCCCGGGCGTGCGGTGCGCCCGGGAAGTGGGTGGTGGTGCCGCTCAGCTGTCCGCCGTGAACCCGATGGACTTGACGATCGGCCCCCAGATTTTGATGTCGCGTTGCAGTGCGGCGGCCAATTCCGAGGGCGTCGAAGGGCTGGACTCCATGCCCGCGCTGTGCAGGGTCTCGATCACCTCGGGCGCCTTGAGCGCCTGGTGCAAGGCCGCGTTGAGGCGGCGCACCGCCTCGTCGGACGCCTTGGCGGGCAGGTAGAAGCCGTACCACTCGTCGAACACCAGATCCTTGAAGCCCTGCTCCGCCAGCGTGGGCACCTGCGGCGAAAAGCGGCTGCGCTTGGCGCCCGAGCTGGCCAGCAGGCGCAGCTTGCTGTTGGGCGTCATGTGGCTGAGGAAGGTGCCCAGCGGCGAGCACAGCGCGGGCAGGCTGCCGCCGATGAGGTCCTGCAGTGCCGGCGTGGAGCCCCGGTAGCCCACGTGCGTGACCTCCACGCCCGCGGCGCGGCCCAGCGTCACGGCGGTGAAGTGCAGCGTGGAGCCGGTGGCCGGCGAGCCGATGTTGGCCTTGGCCGGGTTGGCCTTGAACCAGGCCATGAGGCCGGGGATGTCCTTCACGCTCTCCGGCACGCCCGGGCCCACGGCGATGCCGTAGTCGAAGCTGGCGCCCATGCTCACCGGCGTCACGTCGGCCGCCGGGTCGTAGGGCAGCTTCTTGTAGGTGAAGGGGTAGACGCCCAGCATGGACATGGGCGTGAGCAGCAAGTGGCTGCCGTCGGCCGGCGCGCCCTTGAGCGCGGTCACGCCGAGCTGGCCGCCCGCGCCGGCGCGGTTTTCCACCACCACCGCCTTGGCGTGGCCGGCCTGCACCAGCTTCTCGCCCACCTTGCGGGCCAGGGTGTCGGGCGTGGTGCCGGCCGGGAAGCCGACAAAGAGGCGCACGGTGTCGGCGGCCTGGGCGCGGGCCAGGGGGGCGGCGCCCAGCAGCAAGCCGGCGCCGGCGGCGCCGAGGAGGTGGCGGCGGTGAAGGGGCATGGGTTTGTCTCCGGTGTGATGAACTCAAATTGTCAACCTTGGTTGACTTAATGGATTCTCAAACCGTCCACCGGACGCGTCAACCCGCCTGGGGCGCTTCGGCGCCAGGGCTTTCCCTAGTCGCCCGTCAATCGCCTTCTGGCGCGCCCATTTCCGGCCAGGGCAAGGCCAGGATGCGGCGCAGCTCCTCCACGTTGTCCTTGCCGATGTGGCGGGCCAGCTCCTCCTCCATGCGCACGAAGGCGGCGGCGGCTTCCTCGGACATGCGCCAGCCCTTCTGCGAGAAACGCAGCAGCTTGACGCGGCCGTCCTCCTCGCTCGGCACGAACTCCACCAGGCCCAGGCGCTCGGCCTCCAGCGCGAGCTTGTGCACGGCCTGGCGCGACACGCCCAGCCGGCGCGCCAGCTCCGACAGGCCCAGCGGGCGCCCGCCCAACTGCGCGAACAGGCGGTTCATGGCGGTGGTGAGGTGCGGGTAGCCCTCCAGGTGGGCCCCCTGCACCACGCGCGCTTCCATCCAGTCGGATCGGGCCATCAGCAGGTGGCGCAGCAACTGCTTGTGCGGGGTGGCGGTCGGGGTCTTGGGCATGGGTTTCCTCGGGACTCGGTGGGCGAGCGTGGCAGAGCCGTCGTATTTGTCAACCAAAATTGACAAAATAGCAGTTTCAAGCCAACCACCCGAGGAGATTGTCCATGCCCCACGCCAGCCGGCCGCTGTTTGGCCCCGAGCACCAGAGCTTTCGCGACCAGGTGCGCCGCTTCTGCGAACGCGAGATCGCGCCCCACCACGCCGATTGGGAGGCCGCGCACGGCGTGCCGCGCGAGCTGTGGCGCCGCGCCGGCGAGCTGGGCCTGCTGTGCGCCTGGTTGCCCGAAGCCGACGGCGGCCCGGGCGCCGACCTGCTGTACGACCTCATCGTCTGCGAAGAACTGGGCCGCATCGGCGCCACCGGCCCGGGATTTCCACTGCACTCGGTGATCGTGGCGCCCTACATCGCCCACCACGGCACGCCCGCGCTGAAGGCGCGCGTGCTGCCCGGCATGGCCAGCGGCGAGCGGGTCGGCGCCATCGCCATGACCGAGCCCGGTACCGGTAGCGACCTCGCGCGCATCCGCACCCGGGCCGAGCGCGACGGCGATCACTGGGTGATCCACGGCCAGAAGACCTTCATCACCAACGGCCATCACGCCGACGTGGTCGTGGTGGCCTGCAAGACGGAGCCCGAACGCGGCGCGCGCGGCGTCTCGCTGTTCGTGGTGACGGCCGACACGCCCGGCTTTTCGCGCGGACGCAAGCTGCACAAGATCGGCCAGCACGCGCAGGACACGGCCGAGCTGTTCTTCGACGGCGTGCGCGTGCCGGCGGACCACCTGCTGGGCGAGGCCAACCAGGGTTTTCGCTACCTCATGCGGGAGCTCGCGCAGGAGCGCCTGCTGGTCTCCGTGCAGTGCCAGGCGCGCGCCGAGGCGGCCTTTGAAGGCACCGTGCGCTACACGCAGCAGCGCCAGGCCTTCGGCCAGCGCGTGGCCGACTTCCAGAACACCCGATTCCAGCTCGCCGGCCTGTGGGCCGAGCTGCAGGCCGGGCGGGCCTACTGCGACCAGCTCATCGCCCGCCACCTGGACGGCGGGCTGGACGCGGTCGACGCCTCGGCGGGCAAACTCTGGCACTCGGAGCTGCTGGGCCGGGTCACCGACACCTGCCTGCAGCTGCACGGGGGCTACGGCTACATGGCCGAATACCCCATCGCCCGCGCCTACGTCGACGCCCGCATCGAGCGCATCTACGCTGGCACCTCGGAAATCATGAAAGAAGTCATCGCGCGCGCCGTGTGCGACCAGCCCGCCCCATGAACCCCAGCCGCTTCGGCAACCCCGACCAGGCGCTCATCCAGCGCTTCCTCGACCAGGGCGCCCGGCCCCTGCCCGTGGACTCCAACCCCATGGCCCTGGCCCTGGGCGCCACGCTGGTGGCGCTGGACCGCGAAGCCGGCACGGTGTCCATCGATTTCCAGCCCCAGGCCCTGTTCGTGCAAGGCACGGGCGTGCTGCAGGGCGGCGCGCTCAGCGCCATGCTGGACTTCGCCATGGCCTTTGCCACGCTGGCGCGACTGCCGCCCGAAGGCAGCTGCGCCACCACGAATATGAGCACCGCCTTCCTGCGGCCCGCGCCGCTCGGCCGCTACCGCGCCAGCGGCAGCGTGGACCGCTGCGGCAAGGCCCTGGCTTTCGCCCAGGCCCGTCTGCTGGAAGCGGCCAGCGGGCGGCTGGTGGCCACGGCCTCGTCCACCCTCGCGGTGATCGGCCCGGCCTTGCAGCCGCGCGGGCCGGTGGGATGATGGCGGACCCCGGTCCCGCCAGCCCGCGATGGCCTCCTTCGTCCACCACCCCGCTTTCCAGAGCCTGCTGCTGCCGGCCCTGCTGTGCCTGGCCTGCCTGGGCGCGCTGCGTGCGGGTCTGGGCACCGCGCGCGGGCCCTGGGTCTCGCTGGGCGCGGCGCTGGGCCTG
>NZ_MKSS01000038.1:0-4003 GCF_001897365.1 Hydrogenophaga sp. 70-12 | reverse complement strand
GCTGGCCCTGGCGCTGCGCTCGGCGCTGGCGCAGGCGCCGGGGCTGGACCCCAAGGCCATCGAAGACGTGATCTGCGGCTGCGCCATTCCCGAGGCGCAGCAGGGCCTGAACGTGGCGCGCATCGGCGCCATCCTCGCCGGCTTGCCCAACAGCGTGGGCGGCATCACGGTCAACCGCTTCTGCGCCTCGGGCCTATCGGCCGTGGCCATGGCGGCCGACCGCATCCGCGTGGGCGAGGCCGACGTGATGGTCGCCGCCGGTACCGAAAGCATGAGCATGGTGCCCATGATGGGCAATTCGCCCAGCCTGTCGCCCGCCATCTTCGCCAACACCCAGGACGTGGAGCAGTACGGCATTGCCTACGGCATGGGCCTCACGGCCGAGAAGGTGGCGCAGCAGTGGAAGGTCTCGCGCGAGGCGCAGGACGCGTTCGCTCTGCAGTCGCACCAGCGCGCGCTCATCGCCATGAAAAACGGTGAATTCGCCAACGAGATCACGCCGGTGGAGGTGACCGAGCGCGCGGTGAACCTGGACACGGCCGAGGTGAACAAGCGCACGCGCACGGTGAACCTGGACGAAGGCGCGCGCCCCGACACCAGCCTGGAAGGCCTGGCCAAGCTGCGCACCGTGTTCGCGGCGCGTGGCTCGGTCACGGCGGGCAACAGCTCGCAGACCAGCGACGGCGCGGGCGCGCTGATCCTGGCCAGCGAGGCCGCGGTCAAGCGCTTCGGCCTCACGCCGCTGGCGCGCTTCGTGAGCTACGCCAGCCGCGGCGTGCCGCCGCACATCATGGGCATTGGCCCGGTGGAGGCGATTCCCGCCGCGCTGCGCTACGCCGGCCTGAAGCAGGACGACATGGACTGGATCGAGCTCAACGAGGCCTTCGCGGCCCAGTCGCTGGCGGTCATCAACACCCTGGGCCTGGACCCGGCCAAGGTCAATCCCATGGGCGGCGCGATCGCCCTGGGCCACCCGCTGGGCGCCACCGGCGCCATCCGCTCGGCCACCGTGGTGCACGCACTTCAGCGCCACCAGAAGCGGTACGGCATGGTCACCATGTGCGTGGGCATGGGGCAGGGCGCGGCGGGGATTTTCGAGCGGGTGTAAGGACCGCTGCCGCCATGACAAAGGCGCCCCTCGGGGCGCCTTTGCTTTTGGGGGGCTGCGCCGCGCCGGTGGGGCTGGCACGCCGGGCCGGCGCGTCGGCGGCCCGGCCATATGGATGGTTGGGGGAACGTCGCCGGGCGGCTGTCCACTGAGGCTGCGGGCGTTTCAGCCGGCCGCCATCCCTTTCCCCAGGAGACCCACTTGCACTTCAACAGACTCACCGCCTGGATCGCGCTCGCGTTGGTGCTCGGCGTGGCGACCGGCTACGTGTGCCATGCCATGGCCCCGAACGCGGCCGCCGCCAAGGAGTGGGGCGACCACTTCAGCGTGGTGGCGGGCATCTTCCTGCACCTGGTCAAGATGATCATCGCGCCCCTGGTGTTCGCCACCCTGGTCGCGGGCATCGCGGGCATGGACGACGAGAGCCGCGTGGGCCGCATGGGCGCTCGCGCCATGGCCTGGTTCATCGGGGCGTCCTTCGTGTCGCTGCTGCTGGGCCTGTTGTGGGCCAACGCCCTGCAGCCGGGCGCGGGCCTGCGCCTGCCGCTGCCCGACGCCCAGGCCACCACCCACCTGAAGACCAGCTCGCTGAACGTCAAGGACTTCCTCCTCAACGTGTTCCCGACGAGCATCGTGAGCGCGATGGCCACCAACTCGGTACTGCAGATCGTGGTGTTCTCGCTCTTCTTCGGCTTCGGGCTGCGGGCGGTCAAGTCCCATGTGGACCCCGCGCTCGTCTCGGCCATCGACGCCTTGGTGCTCGTGATGATCAAGGTCACCGACTTCGTCATGCTGTTCGCCCCGGCGGGCGTCTTCGCCGCGGTCGCCGCCGCCATCGCGGTGCAGGGGCTGGACGTGCTGGGGTCCTATGCCAGGTTCATCCTCAGTTTCTTCGTCGCGCTGGGCTCCCTGTGGCTGGTGCTGATCGCCGCCGGCTACCTGGTGTTGCGGGGGCGCGTGTTCCATCTCTTGAAGCTGCTGAAGGAGCCCGCCCTCATTGGTTTCTCCACGGCCAGCAGCGAGGCCGCCTACCCCAAGACCCTGGAGCAGTTGCAGAGGTTCGGCGTGCGCCGCGAGGTGAGTGGCTTCGTATTGCCCTTGGGCTACGCCTTCAACCTCGACGGCTCAATGATGTACCTGACGTTCGCGGTGCTCTTCGTGGCCCAGGTCTACGGCATCCAGATGCCCCTCGCCACCCAGCTGACGCTGCTGCTGTTCCTGATGCTGAGCAGCAAAGGCATGGCTGGCGTGTCCCGGGCCTCGCTGGTCGTCATCGCCGCCACGCTGCCGATGTTCGGCGTGCCCGAGGCCGGTCTGCTGCTGATCTTGGGCGTGGACGTGCTGCTGGACATGGGGCGCACCGGCACCAACGTGATCGGCAACAGCATCGCGACGGCGGTGATCGCCCAGTGGGAAGGCAAGCTCGACGGTCCCCAGGCCATCGCGCGCGACTGGCCCGTGGCCGATCGGCCGGTGGCGGTGCCGGTCAAGGCGCCAGGCACGGTCTGAGCCGTCACCCCCGCCCCACCCGAAGGCCCACCCACGCGCCGCCTGAGGGCGGCTGCTTTACAGCGGTTTCTTGATCAGGTTCGCGATCTCGCCCACCACGCCGCGGCGGAAGGCCAGCACGCAGATCACGAAGATCACGCCCTGCACCACCGTCACCCAGGCGCCGAGCTGGGCCAGGTAGTTCTGCATCGAGACGATGATGGCCGCGCCCACCACCGGGCCGAACAGCGTGCCCATGCCGCCGAGCAGCGTCATCAGCACCACCTCGCCCGACATGCTCCAGTGCACGTCGGTGAGCGAGGCGAGCTGGAACACGATGGCCTTGGTGGCACCGGCCGCGCCGGCCAGGCCGGCCGAGAGCACGAAGGCCAGGTGCTTGTAGCGGTCGGTGTCGTAGCCCAGCGAGGTGGCGCGCGCCTCGTTCTCGCGGATGGCCTGCAGCACCTGGCCGAAGGGCGAGTGCACCACACGCCAGATCAGCAGGAAGCCGGCGAAAAAGATCACGAACACCACGGCGTACATGGCCATGGGCTGGCTCAGGTCGACCAGGCCGAAGAGCTGGCCGCGCGGCACCGCCTGGATGCCGTCTTCACCGCCGGTGAACCGGGCCTGCAGGCTGAAGAAGAACACCATCTGCGCCAGCGCGAGGGTGATCATGGCGAAGTAGATGCCCTGGCGGCGGATGGCCAGTGCGCCCACCACCACGCCCAGCAGCACCGCGCAGCAGGTGCCGAAGAGGATGGCCAGCTCGGGCGTGAAGCCCCAGACCTTGGCGGCGTGCGCCGAGGCATAGCCCGCCCCACCGAGGAACATGGCGTGGCCGAAGGACAGCAGGCCGCTGAAGCCGATGAGCAAGTTGAAGGCGCAGGCGAAGAGCGCGAAGCACATCACCTTCATCAGGAACACGGGGTACACGACCACCGGCGCGATCAGGAAGAACGCGGCCATGATGGCGAAGGCGATGACCAGGGACGAGGTGCCGGCAGGGGCCTTGTGGGCGCTGCCCGCGTGGGCGATGGTGGTGGTCGAGGTGCTCATCAGGAATTTCCGTCGATGGCCCATCGCGCGGCACGCGGGGCTGTGCGGCCAGGGGTGCCAGGGAACCGGCTGTGCCGGGCCGTAGGCGCCGGCCCCTTGAGGGGGTCGCGCGAAGCGCGGCGGGGGTGTTTCATTTCTGGGTTCCGAACAGCCCCGCGGGCCTGATCAGCAGCACGATGGCCATGATGACGAAGATCACCGTGCTGGAGGCCTCGGGGTAGAAGACCTTGGTGAGGCCTTCGATGATGCCCAGGCCGAAGCCCGTGAGGATGGCGCCCATGATGGAGCCCATGCCGCCGATCACCACCACCGCGAACACCACGATGATCAGGTCCGAGCCCATCTGCG
>NZ_MKSS01000037.1:0-3749 GCF_001897365.1 Hydrogenophaga sp. 70-12 | reverse complement strand
CTCGCGCGTGATGGCCTCGATCTACGAGCAGTTCCAGCAGGAGCCGCGCTTCCGGCCGTCGTCCCTGGTGCCGCCGCGCGTGGCCGCCGGCCTGTTTGGCCGCAAGAGCGGGGAGGGCTGGTACCGCTACGTGGACGGCCAGCCGCAACGCCCGCCTGCCCGGCCACTGCCCCCCTTGCCCGAGGCGCTGGCGGTGTGGGTGGACCCGGCCGCGAGCGGCGCCGACGGCCTGCGGGGGCTGATGGCGGCGGCCGGCGCGCGCCTCGTCGACGGCCCGGGCAACGCCGACCTGTGCCTGGTGATGCCCTGGGGCGAGGACGCCACCGGCGCGGCGCTGCGGCTCGGCCTGGACGCCACCCGCTGCGCCGCCGTGGACCCGCTGCCCCCGCTGGCGCTGCGCCGCACGCTCATGCTGACGGCGGTGACCTCGCCGGCCGTGCGCGACGCGGCCCACGCGCTGCTGGCGAAGGACGGCACGGCCGTGACCCTGATCAACGACAGCCCCGGCTTCATCGCGCAGCGCGTGATGGCCACCATCGTCAACATCGCGGCCAACATCGCGCAGCGCGGCATCGCCAGCGTGGCCGACCTGGAGGATGCGGTGCGGCTGGGCCTGGGCTACCCGCAGGGCCCGCTGAGCTGGGGCGACCGGCTCGGCGCGGCGCGCCTGCTCGAGGTCCTGCGCGCGCAACTCGCCGCCACCGGCGACCCGCGCTACCGCCCCAGCGCCTGGCTGCAGCGCCGCGTGGCCCTGGGCCTGCCGCTGACCACGCCGGAGGCCGAACGATGAGCGCGGTTGACCTTGAGCACCTGCGCCAGTGGGTCGGCCGCAGCGACAGCCGCGAACAGCATCTGGACCCTTTCCCGGCGCGCGCGCTGGCCGGCCTGCTCGACCATGCACAGGCGCCGGAGGAGGGCGATGCCCTGCCGCTGCCCTGGCACTGGCTCTACTTCCTCGATGCGCCCAGCCGCGAGGGCACGGGCGTGGACGGCCACCCCCGGCGCGGCGGCTTCCTGCCGCCCGTGCCGCTGCCGCGCCGCATGTGGGCGGCGGGCGAGCTCACGCTGCACGAGCCGCTGCGCCTGGGTCGGATGGCACGCAGGACCTCCACCGTGCGCAGCGTGGACCTCAAGCAGGGCAAGGCCGGCGCCTTGGTGTTTGTCACGGTGGCGCACGAGCTGGAACAGGATGGTCAACCCCGCCTCAGCGAGTTGCAGCACATCGTCTACCGCGAAGCGCCCACCGCGCCCGCGCCGCTGCCGCCCGGCGAGGCCGCGCCCACCGACGCGGACTGGCGGCGCGACCTCGTGCCCGACCCCGTGATGCTGTTCCGCTTCTCCGCGCTCACCTACAACGGCCACCGCATCCACTACGACCGCGACTACGCCACGCGCGAGGAGTTCTACCCCGCGCTGGTGGTGCACGGCCCGCTGCTGGCCACGCTCCTGCTCGACCTGGCCGCGCGCGAGCGGCCCGGCGCGCTGCCCGCGCACTTCGGCTTTCGCGCCCAGCGACCCGCCTTCGACACCGACCCGCTGCGCCTCAACGGCCGCCCGAACGCCGGGGCCGACGGCGCCGCGCTCTGGACCAGCGACCCCCAGGGCTTCGTCGGCATGAGCGCCACGCTGCGCTGGCGCTGAGCGGCCCGCACACGAACTTCCACAGGAGACCCACTGATGACCCATCCCCCCTACGACGTGGTCGTGATCGGCGCCGGCGCCGGCGGCATGAGCGCGGCCGCCCACCTGGTGGCCGCCGGCCGCAAGGTGCTGATCGTGGAGTCGCAGGACCGCCTCGGCGGCCGCGCCTCCAGCGAGGAGATCGACGGCTTCATCGTCAACCGCGGCGCCATCGCCATCGAGCGCGGCAGCGGCTTCGAGCAGACCTTCGACCTGCTGGGCGTGCCGCTGGACGTGCGCGAACCCCAGCCCGCGACCGTGTTCCGCATCGACGGCAAGATCATCGACCCGAGCAAGGGCGGCGGCTGGAACCTCATCCTCGGCGGCCTCACCAAGGCCGCGGCCAAGATCGGCGCGAGCTTCGGCGACGTGCGCAAGGGCAATGCCGAACTGCCCGAGGAAGCCCTCAGCACCGAGGACTGGCTCAAGAAGTTCACCAAGAACGCCACGGTGCACCGGCTGTTCCGCAACTTCTGCGCGGCGATCTGGGCCGCCAACGCCGACGAACTGCCGGCGCGCGCCTTCCTGACCTACTTCGCTTTCAAGGGCGCCTTCAAGCGCTTCGGCTTCTGCCCGCGCGGCACCATCGGCCTGTGGAACGACCTGGGCGCCGGCATCCGCGCCAAGGGCGGCGAGATCTGGCTCGACGCGCCGGTCCGCAAGATCCACGTCAGCGACGGGCGCGCCACGGGCGTGGACGTGGAGCGCCACGGGGTGACGCAGCGCGTCGACGCGCGGGTGGTCATCAGCAACGTCGGCCCGGCCGCCACCATCGCGCTGGCCGGCGAGGCGGCGCTGGGCGCCGAGTACGTGGCCAAGGCCCGGCGCGTGCTGCGCCCGGCCGCGAACATCGTGGTCAACTTCGCGACCCGGCAGCGCCTGATCGACCAGCCCGGTCTCATCACCTTCGCCAACACCGAGCGGCTGTGCAACATGGGCGAACTCACGGCGATGTGCCCCGAGATGGCGCCGCCGGGCTGGCACCTGTACGTGGCCTACGTGGTGCCCAAGCCGGCCCTGGGCGACTTCGACGAGAAGGCCGAGACCGAGCTGGGCCTGCAGGACCTGCGAAACGAATTCCCCGGCTTCGCCGACGCCAGGATCCTCTCGATCCGCGTGATGCGCGGTGAGTGGCCGGCCCAGCGCTCCTGTGCCGGCTTCGACCTGCCGCAGGAGACGCCGCTGCCCAACCTCTGGAACGTGGGCGATGCCGTCAAGGACTACGGCGGCGGCGGCACCCAGGCCTGCGTGGACACCGGTCGCGAGGCGGCGCACAAGGCGCTGGGCGTGCTCGGCGTGGGTCAAACCGCATGATGCGCGACATGAACACCGCCCTGCAACGCCCGCTCGCCGACGCCTCGGCCGTGCTGGCGCGGCTGCGCTCGCTGTTCGACGCGGGTGTGCTGGTGCTGGCGCGCCATTGCCTGGAGAACGGCCGCCTGAGCGCGCGGCGCCTGGACGCGGTGCAGGTGCCCAGCTTCGAGATGGCCTGGGCCGGCGCCGAGCTGCTGGCCGCCGAGACCGCCATCGCCGCGCTCACGCCCGACAGCGACCCGCTGGACGCGCGGCTTGCGCTGGTGTTCACGGTGGACGCGGTGGTCTCGCTGCTCGACCGCCTGGACGCGATGCTCGCCGAGACCGGCGAAGACCCGGCGGCGGTGGACGCGTTGCGCGCGGCGCCCGAGTGGCGCGCGCTGCGCCGCGCCGTGGGCGGCGCCGAGGCCCTGCAGGCCACGGGCCGGGGCGTGGTCGAGGCCCAGGGCCTGGTCGGCGATATCGCCCTCGACGAGGCCCATGGGCTCGCGCAGGATGCCTTTCGCCGCTTCGCCGCCGAGGTGGTGGCCCCGCAGGCCGAAGCCATCCACCGGCACGACCTCACCGTGCCCGAATCGCTGCTGCAGCCCATGCGCGAGATGGGCGTGTTCGGCCTGGCCATTCCTGAGCGTTTCGGCGGCAGCGCGCCCGACGATCGCGAGGACACCCTGCTCATGGTGGTGGTGACCGAGGCCTTGTCCGAAGGCTCGCTGGCGGCCGCGGGCAGCCTGATCACGCGGCCCGAGATCCTCACG
>NZ_MKSS01000036.1:0-22398 GCF_001897365.1 Hydrogenophaga sp. 70-12 | reverse complement strand
GTGCTGGCCTTCCAGCCGCACCGCTACACCCGCACGCGCGACTGCTTCGAGGACTTCGTGAAGGTCATCGGCCAGGCCGACGCCGTGCTGCTGGCCGAGGTCTACGCGGCCGGCGAAGCGCCCATCGTCGCGGCCGACGGCCGCTCGCTGGCGCGCGCGCTGCGCGTGGCCGGCAAGCTGGAACCGGTGTTCGTGGACGACGTGGCCGACATGCCGCGCGCGGTGCTGGACAACGCCCGCGACGGCGACGTGGTGCTGTGCATGGGCGCCGGCACGATCGGCACGGTGGCGGGACGAATCATGGAGTTGGCGAAATGACTGGCAAGGACTTCGGCAAAGTGGCGGTGCTCATGGGCGGGCGTTCCGCCGAACGCGAGGTATCGATCATGTCGGGCACCGGCGTGCTCAAGGCCCTGCGGTCCCAGGGCGTGGACGCGCACGCCTTCGACCCGGCCGAGCGCGACATGAGTGAGCTCAAGCGCGACGGCTTCGCGCGCTGCTTCATCGCGCTGCACGGCCGCTTCGGCGAGGACGGCACGGTGCAGGGCGCGCTGGAGCTGCTGGGCATTCCCTACACCGGTCCCGGCGTGATGGCCTCGGCCGTGGCCATGGACAAGCTCATGACCAAGCGCATCTGGGTGGCCGAGGGCCTGTCCACGCCGGCCTGGCGCCAGGTGCGCAGCGCGGCCGAGACGCGCGCCGCCTTCGAGGCGCTGGGCTCGCCCATGATCGTCAAGCCCGTGCGAGAGGGTTCCACGATCGGCCTCACCAAGGTGGTGAGCGCCGACCAGTGCGAGGCCGCCTATGCCCTGGCCGCCCAGCAGGACCCGATGGTGATGTGCGAGCAGTTCATCGCTGGCGACGAAGTCACCTGCCCGGTGCTCGGCACGGGCGACTCGGCCCGCGCGCTGCCGGTCATCCGCATCGTGGCGCCCGACGGCAACTACGACTACCAGAACAAGTACTTCACCGACGACACGCAGTACCTGGTGCCCTGCGGCCTGCCCGAGGGCGAGGAGGCCGCCATCCAGGTCCTGGTGCTCAAGGCCTTCCTGGCGCTGGACTGCCGCGGCTGGGCGCGCGCCGACGTGATGATCGACGCCGCCACGCGCAAGCCCTACCTGCTGGAGATCAACACCTCGCCAGGCATGACCGGTCACTCGCTCGTGCCGATGTCGGCGCGCGCGGCGGGCATTTCCTACGAAGACCTGTGCGTGCGCCTGCTGGCCACCGCCGCGCTGGACAACGCCTGACCCACCCCCCATGCCCACGACGACCGACATGCCCCTGGACGTGAAGCTGATGGCCCTGGCCACCCAGCTTCTGCTGGGCGTGTTCGCCTTGCTCGCGCTGGGCGCGCTCGGCACCTGGGCCGTGCGCCACCCGGCCTGGACGGTCAAGGGCATCAGCGTGCACGGCGACGTGGCGCACCAGAACGCCGTGGGCCTGCGCGCCCAGCGGGCCACGCAGATGCGCGCGCGCCTGTCGTCGAGCTTCCTCACCGTCGACCTGGATCAGGTGCGCCAGATGTTCGAGCAGGTGCCCTGGGTGCGCCGCGCCGTGGTGCAGCGCGAGTTCCCCAACCGCCTTCGCGTGACCCTGCAGGAGCACGATGCCGTGGCCTGGTGGGGCGAAGCAGGCTCGGGTGAACTGGTCAATTCCCACGGCGAGGTCTTCGAGGCCAGCCCGGACGACGTCGACCAGTTGCCCGAACTCGCCGGCCCCGAGGACCGGGCGGGCGAGGTGCTGGCCATGCACAAGACCCTGCAGGCGCAGTTCGCGCGCCTGGAGCTCGGCCTGGACCGCCTGGAGCTCGGCGAGCGCGGCGCCTGGCGCGCGCGGCTGCACAGCGGCGCGGTCGTCGAACTCGGCCGCGGCACGCCCGACGAGCTGCAGGCCCGCGTGCAGCGCTTCGTCGGCACCTTGCCCCAACTCACCGAACGCACCGCAGGCGCGCTGCAGACGGTGGACCTGCGCTACCCCAACGGCTACGCGCTGCGCATCCGCGGCGTGACGACCACCAGCGACCACCCCGCCAACCCCCGCACACCCACGAACCGGTAACGCCCGCACCATCATGCCCAAGGAATACAAGGACCTCGTCGTCGGACTCGACATCGGCACCGCCAAGATCATGGTGGTGGTGGCCGAGGTGCAGGCCGGCGGCACGCTCAAGCTGGCCGGGCTGGGCGTGGCCGCGAGCCACGGCCTCAAGCGCGGCGTGGTGGTCAACATCGACGCGACGGTGCAAAGCATCCAGCAGGCCCTGAAAGAGGCCGAGCTGATGGCCGACTGCCGCATCGCGCGCGTCTACACCGGCATCACCGGCAGCCACATCCGCGGCATCAACAGCAGCGGCATGGTGGCCATCAAGGACCGTGAGGTCAGCGCCACCGACGTGGCGCGCGTGATCGAAACCGCCAAGGCCATCAACATCTCCACCGACCAGCGCCTGCTGCTGGTCGAGCCGCAGGAGTTCGTGATCGACGGCCAGGAGGTCAAGGAGCCGATCGGCATGAGCGGCATCCGCCTCGAAGCCAAGGTGCACATCGTCACCGGCGCCCAGAGCGCGGCGGAGAACATCATCAAGTGCGTGCGCCGCTGCGGGCTGGAAGTCGACCAGCTGATGCTCAACCCCCTGGCGAGCAGCCAGGCGATCCTGACCGACGACGAGAAGGAGCTGGGCGTGGCGCTGGTCGACATCGGCGCCGGCACCACCGACGTGGCCATCTTCTCGGGTGGCGCGATCCGACACACCGCGGTGATTCCGATCGCCGGCGACCTGATCACCAGCGACATCGCCATGGCGTTGCGCACGCCCACCAAGGACGCCGAGGACATCAAGGTGGACAGCGGCTGCGCCAAGCAGCTGCTGGCCGACCCCGACACGCAGGTGGAGGTGCCGGGCCTGGGCGACCGCGGCCCGCGCCTGCTGGGCAAGCAGGCCCTGGCCGGCGTGATCGAACCGCGCGTGGAGGAAATCTTCTCGCTGGTGCAGCAGGTGCTGCGCGACAGCGGGCACGAGGAAATGCTCTCCAGCGGCATCGTGCTCACGGGCGGCAGCGCGGTCATGCCGGGCATGGTGGAACTCGGCGAGGACATCTTCCTCAAGCCGGTGCGCCGCGGCGTGCCCAACTACCACAGCGCGCTGTCCGACATGGTGGCGCAGACGCGCGCGGCGACGGTGATGGGCCTGCTGGAGGAAGCGCGGCTGGCCCGCGTGCGCGGCCACAAGGTGGCGCAGAAGGCGGGCTCGATGTCGGGCACGCTGGAGCGCGTGAAGAACTGGTTCATGGGAACGTTCTGATGCCTTGGACGATCTCCCTCACCACGCACGGCCCGCCGCAGTGGCGGCCGCCGGGGCGGCGCCGACGACGAGGACGGTGTGCCAAACACACCGGTCCTCCCGGATGACCCGAACCCTTGTCCCGATTTCCGTTTTCACATTCCAAGCATCGCCGGTGGCACGGCAACAGAACAGGCAACTGCAAAGGAGCACCCAATGAGCATCGAAATGATCGAAGTTGAAGAATTCAACCTGGGCACGCAGATCAAGGTCATCGGCGTGGGCGGCGGCGGCGGCAACGCCGTCGAGCACATGATCGCCCGCCAGGTCCAGGGCGTGGAGTTCATCTGCGCCAACACCGACGCGCAGGCGCTGGCGCGCAGCGCCTCGCACAAGACCATCCAGCTGGGCGTCACCGGCCTGGGCGCGGGCAGCAAGCCCGAGAAGGGCCGCGAGGCCGCCGAAGGCGCCGTGGACAGCATCCGCGAGGCCATCGAAGGCGCGCACATGCTGTTCATCACCGCCGGCATGGGCGGCGGCACCGGCACCGGCGCGGCGCCCGTGATCGCGCGCGTGGCCAAGGAGATGGGCATCCTCACGGTGGGCGTGGTCACCAAGCCCTTCGACTGGGAAGGCGGCCGCCGCATGGTCAACGCCGACCAGGGCCTGGCCGAGCTCGAGGCCAACGTGGACTCGCTGATCGTGGTGCTGAACGAGAAGCTGCTGGACGTGCTGGGCGACGACATCACCCAGGACGAGGCCTTCGCGCACGCCAACGACGTGCTCAAGAATGCCGTGGGCGGCATCGCCGAGATCATCAACGAGTACGGCAACGTCAACGTGGACTTCGAGGACGTGCGCACGGTGATGGGCGAGCCCGGCAAGGCCATGATGGGCACCGCCACGGCGTCCGGCCCGGACCGCGCGCGCATCGCCGCCGAGCAGGCCGTGGCCTGCCCGCTGCTGGAGGGCATCGACCTGTCGGGCGCCAAGGGCGTGCTGGTGCTGGTGACGGCGGCCAAGGGCTCGCTGAAGCTGGCCGAGTCCAAGCTGGCCATGAACACCATCCGCGCCTACGCCTCGGCGGAAGCGCACGTGATCTACGGCGCCGCCTACGACGACAGCCTCGGCGACGAGATGCGCGTCACCGTGGTCGCCACGGGCCTGTCGCGCCAGAGCCAGCAGCGCCGCCAGCCGCCGCTGCAGGTGCTGCGCACCGGCACCGACGACGTGCCGTTCAACGTGCCGACGGTGAACCAGGCCGTGGGCGGCCCGGGCGCGGGCACGGCCCAGCCGGACTACCAGCACATGGCCGTGCCCAGCGTGTGGCGCACCAACCGCACCCAGGCGGCGGCCAAGGTGGACGCGCTGGCCTCGGGCGGCATGGACGACTTCGAGATCCCGGCCTTCCTGCGCAAGCAGGCCGACTGAGCGCCAGGGGGGCGGGCAAAGCCCGCCCCTATCGCGGTCATCGCCTTTTCCCACCATGGCCTGGGGTCGAGAAACCTACAATTCGAGGATGCTTGCGCAACGCACCCTCAAATCCCTGACCAAGGCCGTCGGCGTCGGCCTGCACAGCGGTCAGCGCGTTGAGCTGACCCTGCGCCCCGCCGCGCCCGACACCGGTATCGTGTTCCGCCGTGTCGACCTGCCCGAGCCGGTCGACATCCCCGTCAACGCGCTGTCCGTCAGCGACACCCGCCTGGCGTCCACCATCGCCAACGGCGGCGCGAAGGTCCACACCATCGAGCACCTGATGAGTGCCTGTGCCGGCCTGGGCCTGGACAACCTGCTCATCGACATCACCGCCGAAGAGGTGCCCATCCTCGACGGCTCTTCCGCTTCCTTTGTCTACCTGCTGCAAAGCGCGGGCATCGCCACGCAGAACGCGCCCAAGCGCTTCATTCGCGTCATCGAACCGGTGGAGGTGCGCGAAGGCGAAGGCCGCGGCCTGAAGTGGGCGCGGCTCGAGCCCTACCACGGCTACAAGCTCAGCTTCGAAATCGAGTTCGACCACCCGGCCGTCAACGCCTCGGGACAGCGCGTGGAGTTCGACCTCGGCAGCGGCAACTACGCGCGCGAGATCGCGCGCGCGCGCACCTTCGGCTTCACGAAGGACGTGGAGATGATGCGTTCCCACGGCCTGGCGCTGGGCGGCGGGCTGGACAACGCCATCGTCATGGACGACGTCAAGGTGCTCAACGCCGATGGCCTGCGCTACGGCGACGAGTTCGCCAAGCACAAGATCCTCGACGCCATGGGCGACCTGTACATCGTCGGCAAGCCGCTGTTGGCCGCCTACAGCGCCTTCCGCAGCGGCCACGCCATGAACAACCAACTGCTGCGCGCGCTGCTCGACCGGCCGCAGGCCTACGAGCTGGTGAGCTTCGAGAACGAGCGCGAGGCCCCGCGCGGTTTCGCCCAGGTGGCCCCGGCCTGGTGAGGCGGCGCCGCGCATGCTGCTGTTCCGCTGGGCCGTCCTGCTGCTGCTGATCGCGGCCGGCGTGTGTTTCGCCTTCTACGTGGGCACCGGCCAGCCGCGCTACCGCCAGTGGGGCCTGGTGATCCTCAAGTGGACGGTGATCGCTGCCCTGGGCTTCTTCGCGGTGCTGGTGCTCGAGCGGCTGCTGTAGTGATCCCCAGCCGCCCGGGGGATACCCGGGTGCCCGGGCCCGGCTCGGGTGGGCCGGGTGGTAGCATGCCCAATGCTCATGAAGACCGACCCTGACCAGACCCCGGCCACGCCGCCTTCCGGCGACGAAGGCGTGCCCGTGTCCGTCAAGATCCGCGAACGCCTCAAGGCCGCGCGCCAGCGCTTCCACTCCAACGACAACATCGCCGAGTTCATCCAGCCCGGCGAACTCGAGAAGCTGCTCGACGAGGTCACGGAAAAGATGCAGGGCGTGCTCGAGGCCATGGTGATCGACACCGAGAGCGATCACAACACCGGCAACACCGCGCGCCGCGTGGCCAAGATGTACCTCAAGGAGGTCTTCGCGGGCCGCTACGTCAAAGGCCCGGCGGTCACCGAATTCCCCAACGCCGAGCACCTCAACGAGCTCATGATCGTGGGCCCGATCACCGTGCGCAGCGCCTGCAGCCACCACTTCTGCCCGGTCATCGGCAAGCTGTGGATCGGCGTCATGCCCAATGAGCACACCAACGTCATCGGCCTGTCCAAGTACGCGCGCCTGGCCGAATGGATCATGGGCCGCCCGCAGATCCAGGAAGAGGCCGTGATCCAGCTCGCCGACCTGATCCAGGACAAGACGCAGCCCGACGGCCTGGCCATCGTGATGGAGGCCAGCCACTACTGCATGGCCTGGCGCGGCGTCAAGGACATGGACAGCAAGATGATCAACTCGGTGATGCGCGGTGTCTTCCTCAAGGACGCCAACCTGCGCCGCGAATTCCTCGCCCTCGTGCCCCGCTGAGACCCCTCCACCGGAAAGAACCAACATGCTGGTCCGTCTGCTCTACGTCAGCCGCGCCGTCGACAAGGACGCCAAGGCCATCGAAGGCATCCTCGAGTCCTCGCGCCAGCACAACCTGTCCAACGGCATCACGGGGGTGCTGTGCTACGGCGGTGGCATCTTCCTGCAGGCCATCGAAGGCGGCCGCGCCGCGGTCAACCAGCTCTACAACCAGATCGCGGCCGACCCGCGCCACAAGGACGTGGTGCTGCTGCACTACCAGGAAATCAGCGAGCGCCGCTTCGGTGGCTGGACCATGGGCCAGGTCAACCTCGCCAAGCTCAACACCTCCATCGTGCTCAAGTACTCCGAGCGCCCCGAGCTCGACCCCTATGCGGTTTCGGGCGAGGTCTCGCTGGCGCTGCTCGAAGAGCTGATGGCCACGGCCAGCATCATCGGTCGCGCCTGATCGGCCCGGGCCCGCCCGGCACCGTTCCATGGCGCTCGATGCGTTCCTGCTCATCCTGCTCGCGGGCCTGATCCACGCGGGCTGGAACATCGCCGCCAAGCACGCGGGCGGCGACACGCGCTTCGCCTGGTTTTCCTCCGCGCTGATCGCCGTGATCTGGGCGCCCGTGGGCTGGTGGTTCGCGCGCAGCGAACTGCCGCGCTGGGGCACCACCGAATGGGCCATGGTGGTGGCCAGCGGCGTCATCCACGTCTTCTACTTCACCACCTTGTTGCGCGGGTACCGGCGCGCCGACCTCACCGTGGTCTACCCGCTGGCGCGCGGCAGCGGCCCCCTGATCACTGCGCTGGTGGCGGTGCTGTTCCTCGGCGAGCGCCTGAGCGCGCTCGGCGCCGCCGGCATCGCGGCGGTGGTGGGTGGCGTGTTCCTCATTGCGGGCGGCCCGGGCCTGTGGCGCGCGGCGCACGACCCGGCCAAACGCGAGCGCCTGCACCGCGGCCTCTACTACGGCGCGCTCACAGGCCTGTCCATCGCAGCCTATTCGGTGGTGGACGGCTACGCGGTGAAGGTGCTGCTGATGTCGCCCATCCTGGTCGACTACATGGGCAACCTCGTTCGGCTGGTGCTGTTCTCGCCGCGTGTGCTGCGCGACCGCGCCGAGGCACTGCGCCTGTGGCGCCTGCAGTGGCGCCACGCGCTGCTGGTGGCGCTGCTCAGCCCGGTGGCCTACGTGCTGGTGCTGTTCGCCATGCAGCGCGCGCCGCTGTCGCACGTGGCGCCGGCGCGCGAGGTGTCCATGCTGTTCGCCGCGCTCATCGGTGGCCACCTGCTGCGCGAGGGCGACCGGGGCCTGCGCATCCTCGGCGCGCTGTGCATCGGACTGGGCGTGGCGGCGCTGGCCCTGGCCTGAGGCGGCGTGGGCTCGGCGGGCGCGGCCATGGACTTCACGCTGCTGGGCTGCGATTTCACGAGCGCGCCGACGCGGCGCAAGCCCATCGTGCTGGCCGTGGGCCGCGCCGAGCGGGGCCGCGTGCTGCTTGACGCCATCGAGCGTTTCGAATCGCTGGACGCCTGGGGCGAGCGCCTGCGCGCGCCCGGTCCCTGGGTGGGCGGCTTCGACCTGCCGTTTGGTTTGCCACGCGAACTGGTGCAGGCCCTGGGCTGGCCCCAGGACTGGCGCGCCTGCATGGCGCACTACGCGGCGCTGCCGCGCGCGGCCATCCGCGAAGCCTTCGCGGCCTTTTGCGACGCGCGCCCCGTGGGCGGCAAGTTCGCGCACCGCGCCACCGACGGGCCGGCCGGCTCCAGCCCGAGCATGAAGTGGGTGAACCCGCCGGTGGCCTTCATGATGCACGCGGGCGTGCCGCGCCTGATCGCCGCCGGCGCGCACCTGCCCGGCCTGCTCGACGGGGACCCGCAGCGCGTGGCGCTGGAGGCCTATCCCGGCTTGCTTGCGCGCAGCGTGCTGGGCGCGGTGTCCTACAAGAGCGACGACAAGGCCCGGCAGACTGGCGAGCGCCTGATCGCACGCAAGACCCTGGTAAACGCGCTGGAAAATGGCCAGGCGCCCCTGCTGCAGGCGGCCGGCCTGCGGCTGAGGCTCACGCACGCGCAGCGCGACGACCTGGCCGACGACGCCAGCGGCGACCGGCTGGACGCGGTGCTGTGCCTGCTGCAGGCGGCCTGGGCGCTGCAGCGCCGGCGCGCGGGCGATGCGCGCTGGGGCCTGCCGGGCTTCGACCCGCTCGAGGGCTGGATCGTGGGCTCCTAGAATGCCCTCCATGCCCGAAGCCCCGTCCCTCATCGACCTCCCCCCGCTGCCGCGCGAACTGCGCTTCGCCTTTGTCGAAGCGTCCTGGCACGCCGACATCGTGCAGCGCTCGCGCGACGCCTTCTTCGCCGAGATGGCGCGCGCCGGCTTCGGGCCCGGGGCGATCGACGTCTTCGACGTGGCCGGCGCCTTCGAAATCCCGCTGCACGTGCAGCGCCTGGCGCAGTCGGGGCGCTACGCGGCCGTGGTGGGCAGCGCGCTGGTGGTGGACGGCGGCGTCTACCGCCACGACTTCGTCGCCGACGCCGTGGTGCGGGCGCTGATGGACGTGCAACTGAAGACCGGCGTGCCGGTGATCTGCGCGGTGCAGGCGCCGCACCACTTCCACGAGCACGTGGAGCACCGCAAGTTCCTGCAGCAGCACTTCGGCGCCAAGGGCACCGAGGCGGCGCAGGCGCTGCTGAGCACGGTGGCCGGCCTGCGCGGGCTCGACGCGCGCACCTGAGGCGTTTGCGCTCGTCGCCCGCGGCGGCGCTGGCATGGACCCGTCGAACCGTGGGCTTTTGTCGCTCACACCGGGCGCTGGTCCTGGGGCTCGGCTGGTGCATCATCGGGCCTTTCTGACCATTCAACGGAGCCTCCACATGAACCTTGCCAAAGTCGTCGGCGTCGTGCTCATCGCGGCAGGGGCCATCGGCCTCATCATGGGCAGCTTCACGTACACCAAGGACACCGAGGCCGTGAAGTTGGGTCCGGTGGAGCTCTCGGTCAAGCAGAAGGAAACCATCAACGTGCCCGTGTGGGCCGGCATCGGTGCCATCGCCGTGGGCGTGGTGCTGCTGGTCATGGGCGGCCGCAAGGGTTGATGCGGCGCTTCGCGGCGGCGGTGGCCGGCGCGCTGCTGGCCGGCTTCGCCGTGGCCCCGGCGGCGGGCGAAACGGTCTATTCGGCGCGTGTCATGCGGGTGTTCGACGGCGACACCCTGTGGGTGCAGCCCGCCTCGGGCGGGCGCTGGCGCAAGCTGCGCCTGGACGGCCTCGACGCCCCCGAAATCTGCCAGCGCGTGGGCGTGGCTGCGCGCGACGCCCTGGCCGCTCGCGTGCTCGATCGGACCGTGACGGTGCATGAACGCGCGCGCGACGGCTACGGCCGGGGCCTGGCGCGCCTGGAGTCCGCGGGCGAAGACACGAATGCTTGGCTGGTGCGCGCGGGCTGGGCCTGGGCCGCGCGCTGGCGCGGCCAGGGGCGCTACGTGACAGACGAAGCGCGGGCGCGCGAGGCACGCCGCGGCGTGTGGGTGGGCGGGGACACACCCGAGGCGCCGCGCGATTTCCGCCGCCGGCACGGGCCCTGTGAGCCGCCCTGGCCGGCGCCGGCCTCAGCCGACCGCCGACGCGCCGCCGTGCGCTGAGCCGCAGACCGGGCAGTGCGGGTCGCGCTTGAGCGCGATGTCGTGGAAGGCCAGTTCGCGGCCGTCAAGCATGAGCAGGTGGCTGGTGCGGCGCGAGCCCAGGCCCGCGAGGAGCTTCAGCGCTTCGGCCGCCTGCATGCTGCCCACGATACCCACCAGCGGCGCGAACACGCCCATGGTGGCGCAGCGCACTTCTTCCACGCCGGCGTCGGGAGGGAAAACGCAGGCGTAGCAGGGCGCGTCGGCCACGCGCGGATCGAACACGCCCAATTGGCCGTCGAAGCGGATCGCCGCGCCCGAGACCAGCGGCTTGCCGTGGCGCACGCAGGCCCGGTTGACCAACTGGCGCGTGGCGAAGTTGTCGCAGCCGTCGATGACCACGTCGGCCGTGGGCACCCAGGCGTCGAGAAGGGTGTCGTCGGCGCGCTGGTTCAGGGCGGTGACCTGCACGTCGGGGTTGAGGGCGGCGACCGCCTCGCGCACGGACTCGGCCTTGGGCCGGCCCACGCGCGCCAGGTTGTGCGCGATCTGGCGCTG
This sequence comes from Hydrogenophaga sp. 70-12, assembly GCF_001897365.1. Classification (NCBI taxonomy): domain Bacteria; kingdom Pseudomonadati; phylum Pseudomonadota; class Betaproteobacteria; order Burkholderiales; family Comamonadaceae; genus Hydrogenophaga; species Hydrogenophaga sp. 70-12. The sequence goes on along the minus strand of NZ_MKSS01000036.1, from coordinate 11,511 downwards.
CAGGTTGGTCTCGTCGACGGTGTCGTCGTCGATCACGGTGAGCCGCCCGACGCCGGCGCTGCCCAGGTACAGCGCCACCGGCGAGCCCAGCCCGCCCGCGCCGATGAGCAGGGCGTGCGAGGCCAGCAGGCGCTGCTGGCCCTCGACGCCGAGTTCGTCGAGCAGGATGTGGCGCGAGTAGCGCAGCAGTTGGGCGTCGTTCACGCGATCTGGCGCGGCGGGGCCGCGCAGGAAGAGGGCGGCGGGCCGGCGCGCGGCCCACCGGGGCTCAGTTCTCTTTCTTCTCGTCGGGGCGCACGGTCTGCGATTTGCTGACCACCACCGGCTGGCCCTTGAGGCGGTTCAGCGCCTGCTGGAGCTGGAAGTCCTTGTCGCTGCCGAACTCGGGCACCAGGCGCTGGCCGGGGTTCTTGCGAGCTTCCTCTTCGAGCTTCTTGCGGGCTTCCTCGCGCGCTTCCTCGCGTTTCTTCTCGGCCTCGCGCTGTGCGTCCGTCATGGGGCCGTGCGGCGTGCTGCCCAGGCTGTTGTTCAGGTCGGCCTCGCGGGTGCGCAGGGCGGCGAACAGGTTGCCATCGGCGGTTTCGTCCACCATGACGTCGGGCACGATGCCCTTGCCCTGGATGGACACACCCGAGGGCGTGTAATAGCGCGCGGTGGTGAGTTTCAGCCCAGTGTCGGGCCCCAGCGGGCGAACCGTCTGCACCGAGCCCTTGCCGAAGGTCTGGCTGCCCATGACGGTGGCGCGCTTGTGGTCCTGCAGGGCACCAGCGACGATCTCGCTGGCCGAGGCCGAACCTTCGTTGACCAGCACCACCAGGGGGAGGCGCTTGTAGAAGCCCTTGGTGTTCTCCGTGAGGCGGCGGATCGAGTCGTTGCCACCGCGGCGCAGGTAGTGCTGCGGGATGGCCTTGTAGATGAACTTGCTTTCTTCCAGCTGGCCGTTGGTGGACACCACGGTCACGTTCTCGGGCAGGAACACGGCCGACAGGCCGACGGCGGCGTCCAGCAGGCCGCCCGGGTCGTTGCGCAGGTCGAGCACCAGACCTTTCATGTTCGGGTCGGCGCGGTAGAGGTCTTCGAGCTTGCGCGTGAAGTCGTCGATGGTGCGTTCCTGGAACTGCGAGACGCGCACCCAGGCGTAGCCCGGCTCGACCGTGCGCGACTTCACGCTCACGGTCTTGATTTCCTCGCGCGTGATGGTGACGGTGAAGCTGCGGTCCTCGTCCTTGCGCAGGATGCTCAACAGCACCTTGGTGCGCGGCTCGCCGCGCATGAGCTTGACGGCCTCATTGATGGTGAGGCCCTTGACGGCGGTGTCGTCGATGCGCGTGATCAGGTCGCCGCTCTTGAGGCCGGCCCGGAACGCGGGCGAGTCCTCGATCGGGGTGACCACCTTGACCAGGCCGTCTTCCATGGTGATCTCGATGCCCACGCCCACGAAGCGGCCGCTGGTGCCCTCGCGGAATTCCTTGAAGGACTTCTTGTCGAAGTACTGCGAGTGCGGGTCGAGGCTGCTCACCATGCCGGAGATGGCGTCCGAGATCAGCTTCTTCTCGTCCACCGGTTCCACATAGTCTGTCTTGACCATGCCGAACACGGCGGCGAGTTGCTGGAGTTCTTCCAGCGGCAGGGGGGTGAGCGTGTTGCGCGCCACCGCCTGCAATTGCACCGTGGTGAGCGCACCGGCCACCGCGCCAATGGCCACCCAGCCAACGGTCCTGAGCTTGGAACCGACCCGCTTCGTCATGGATTCACCTTTGCAATCTGCCCAACAAGGGCCCTTGGCCCTGCGGGCCAATATACACCTTGGAGAATGGGGCCTCGTCGGGGTTCCCCACCGGCCGGCGGCGGTTTCGCCCGTCCAGGCGGGCGGAGGGGATCAGGCCTTGCCCTGAGCCGCCACGGCGGCGGCGGCCCGGGCGGCGGCTTCGGCATCGCCCAGGTAGTAGCGGCGGACCGGCTTGAGCTGCTCGTCGAGCTCGTAGACCAGCGGGATGCCGTTGGGGATGTTCAGGCCGACGATCTCGGCGTCGGAGATGCCGTCGAGGTACTTCACCAGGGCGCGGATGCTGTTGCCGTGCGCCGCCACCACGACGCGCTTGCCCGACTGGATGGCCGGCGCGAGCGCCTCGTTCCAGAACGGGATGACGCGCGCCACGGTGTCCTTCAGGCATTCCGTCAGCGGCACTTCCTCGGGCTTGAGGCGGGCGTAGCGGCGGTCGCTGCGCTCGCTGCGCGGGTCGCTGGGCTCCAGGGCGGGTGGCGGCGTGTCGTAGCTGCGGCGCCAGACCAGCACCTGCTCGTCGCCGTACTTTGCGGCCATGTCGGCCTTGTTCAAGCCCTGCAGGGCGCCGTAGTGGCGTTCGTTCAGGCGCCAGTTCTTGACCACCGGCAACCAGGTGCGGTCCATGGCGTCGAGCACGTGCCAGAGTGTGTGGATGGCCCGCTTCAGCACGCTGGTGTAGGCGACGTCGAAGTCGTAGCCTTCGGCCTTGAGCAGTTGCCCCGCCGACAGGGCCTGCGACACCCCGGTGGGCGTGAGGTCCACGTCGGTCCAGCCGGTGAAGCGGTTTTCGAGGTTCCAGGTGGATTCGCCGTGGCGGATCAGGACGAGCTTGTGCATGGCGGAGTGCGGGGCGCCGGGCGCCGGAAGGATCGGAAACCGCGCATTTTAGAATCGCGGCCTTTCCCTCCAAGGTAACACCGTGAGCTTCTTCATCGAGAACTGGGTCCTGATCGCCGTGGCCTTCGTGTCGGGCGCCCTGCTGGTGTGGCCGGCCGTCAAGGCCGGCGGACGCACCGGCACCCTCAACGCCAACGACGCCGTGACGCTGATGAACCGCCAGAAGGCGGTCGTGATCGACGTCTCCGACGCCAAGGAATTCGCCGAGGGACACATCGTCGGCGCCAGGCATCTGCCGCTGGACGAGCTGGAGGCCAAGCTGCCCGGCGCCGTCAAGAACAAGGCCCTGCCGCTGATCTTCGTCTGTCCGACCGGCGCGCGCGCCAACCGGGCCGTGGCGGTGGCCAAGAAGCTGGGCTACGAGAATCCGCAATCCCTGACGGGTGGCATGGGTGCCTGGCGCACCGCCGGCCTGCCGAGCGAGAAAGCCTGATCATTGGGTTTTGTCTGCGAGCGTCCGCATGCCCAAGGTCACCATCTATTCCAGCGACTACTGCCCCTACTGCCACCGCGCCAAGGCCCTGCTGCAGGCCCGCGGCGTGACGGACTACGAAGAGATCGTGGTCGATGGCCAGCCCGAGCTGCGCGCCCGGATGGCGGAACGGGCCGGGCGCACCAGCGTGCCGCAGATCTTCATCGGCGACACCCACGTGGGTGGCTGCGACGACCTGCACGCCCTGGACGCGCGCGGGGGCCTGGCCCCGCTGCTGCAGGCCGCCTGACAGGCGGCCGCCATTCGCGGCTGACATAATCCGCCGCTGTGCCCGCTGAGGGACTTCCCCGGCGGGCTTTTTCATTCCCGACACCCGAGACGCACCATGGCCGACACCGACACGCCCGTTTTCCAGATCCAGCGCATCTACCTCAAGGAAGCCTCGCTGGAGCAGCCCAACTCGCCGGCCATCCTGCTCGAGCAGGAGCAGCCCACGGTGGACATCCAGCTCGGCGTGGACGCCCAGCCCGTGGCCGAGGGCGTGTTCGAGGTGCGCGTGACGGCCACTGTCACCACCAAGATCAAGGACAAGACGGTGTTCCTGGTGGAATGCAAGCAGGCCGGCATCTTCGAGATCCGCAACCTGCCCGACGACCAGATGGGCCCGATCATGGGCATCGCCTGCCCGCAGATCGTCTACCCCTACCTGCGCGGCAACGTCGCCGACCTGATCCAGCGCGCCGGCTTCCCGCCCGTGCACCTGGCCGAGATCAACTTCCAGGCCATGTACGAACAGCAGCAGGCGGGCCAGGACACGGCCGAGGCGCCGCGCATCATCACCTGATCCCCCGCGCATGACGCACGCCGCACCGCCGCGCACCGTGGTGCTGGGCGCCGGCGCCTGGGGCACGGCGTTGGCCATTGCGGGCGCGCGGCACGGGGCCACCCGTGTGAGCCTGTGGGCGCGCGACCCGGCGCAGGCCATCGCCATCGACCGCCAGCGCGAGAACCAGCGCTACCTGCCGGGCCTGGCCCTGCCCGAGGGCCTGTGCGTGGCCTCGGGCGAGGCCGCGCCCCTGCTGGCCGAGGCCGACCTGGTCATCGTGGCGACGCCCATGGCCGCGCTGCGCGGCTGGCTGCAGGAACTGCGCGGTCTGGCCGTGCCCGTGGCCTGGCTCTGCAAGGGCTTCGAGCGCGCGGCCTCGGCCGACGAGGCGGGCCTGCTGGGCCACGAGATCGCCGCCGCCGTGGCGCCGGGCCTGCCCACCGGCGTGCTCAGCGGCCCCAGCTTCGCGCAGGAGGTGGCGCGCGGCCAGCCCACGGCCCTGGTGGCCGCCAGCGCGCGCGCCGACGTGCGCGATGCCCTGGTCAACGCCCTCCATGGCCCGACGCTGCGGATCTACGCCAACGACGACGTGGCCGGCGTGGAGGTCGGCGGCGCGGTGAAGAACGTGCTGGCCATCGCCACCGGCCTGTGCGACGGGCTGAACCTGGGCCTGAACGCGCGCGCCGCGCTCATCACGCGCGGCCTGGCCGAGATGACCCGCCTGGGCCTGGCCCTGGGCGCGCGCGCCGAGACCTTCATGGGACTGTCCGGCCTGGGCGACCTGGTGCTCACGGCCACGGGTGACCTGTCGCGCAACCGGCAGGTGGGGCGGCTCCTGGCCAAGGGCCAGACGCTGGAGCAGGCGGTGGCCTCGCTGGGCCACGTGGCCGAGGGCGTGTACAGCGCGCGCACCGTGGCGCAACGCGCCCAGCGGCTGGGCGTGGACATGCCCATCACCGACGCAGTGGTGGCCCTGCTCGAAGGCCGGCTGCGGCCCGACGAGGCGGTGGCCGCGCTCATGGGGCGCGACCCCAAGGCCGAGGGCCTCTGAGGCCGGGTCGGCGCTTCAGATTTCCAGGTTGTCGATCAGGCGCGTATTGCCGAGCCGCGCCGCGCCCAGCACCACCAGCGCATCGCCCGCCTTCGGGGCCTGCAGGTCCTCGCGGCGGCGCACCGTCAGGTAGTCGGGCTGCCAGCCGCGCGCGGCCAGGGCCTGCATGGCGCGCTGCTCCAGGGCGGGCAGCTGGCGCTCCAGGCCGTCGGCCGCCGCCAGCGCGTCGCGCGCCAGGGCGCGCAGCGCCAGCGAGAGCTGGACCGCCTCGGCGCGCTCGCTCTCGCTCAGGTAGCTGTTGCGCGAGCTCAGCGCCAGGCCGTCGGCGGCGCGCTCGGTGGCGGCGCTCACGATGTCGATGGGCAGCGCCAGCTGCTTCACCATGCGGCGCACGACCAGCTGCTGCTGGTAGTCCTTGAGGCCGAACAGCGCGCTGCGCCGACCCTTGGCCTCGCTGAACACGCACTGGAAGAGCTTCATCACCACCGTGCACACGCCGGTGAAGAAACCGGGGCGGAAATGGCCTTCGAGGATGTCGGCGAGTTCGGCGGGCGGCTGCACCTTGAAGCCCTGGGGCTCGGGGTACATCTCGCGCTCGCTGGGCGCGAACACGATGTCGCAGCCGGCGCCGCGCAGCTTCTCGCAGTCGGCCTCCAGGGTGCGCGGGTAGGTGTCGAAATCCTCGTGCGGCGCGAATTGCAGGCGGTTGACGAAGATGCTCGCCACCGCCACGTCGCCCAACGGCTTGGCGGTCTTCATCAGCGCGAGGTGGCCGGCGTGCAGGTTGCCCATGGTGGCCACCAGGGCGGGGGAGTTGAAGGGCCGCAGCGCGTCGCGCAGTTCGGCGATGGTGTGAACGACTTTCATCTCACCAGGCGTGCAGGCTGTCATCGGGGAACTGGCCGTTCTTGACGGCGCTGACGAAATTGGCCATGGCCTCGCGCACCGAGCTGGCGCCGTCCATGAAGTTGCGCACGAACTTCGGGTTCTTGCCCAGGTTGATGCCCAGCATGTCGTGCATCACCAGCACCTGGCCGGCCGTGCCCTTGCCGGCGCCGATGCCGATGGTGTGGCAGCGCGGCAGCTGCTGGGTGATCTCGGCCGCCAGCGCGGCCGGCACCATCTCCAGCACCAGCATGGTGGCGCCGGCGTCCTGCAGTTCGAGCGCGTGGCGCTTGAGCGTGAGTGCGGCCTGGTCGTCGCGGCCCTGCACGCGATAGCCACCGAGCGCGTGCACGGTCTGCGGCGTGAGGCCCAGGTGGGCGCAGACGGGGATGCCGCGCTCGACCAGGAAGCGCACGGTGTCGGCGGTCCAGCCGCCGCCTTCGAGCTTGATCATGTGCGCGCCCGCGTGCACCAGCTGCGCGGCGCTGCGCATGGCCTGTTCCTTCGATTCGTGGTAGCTGCCGAAGGGCAGGTCGCCGAGCAGCCAGGCCGTGCCCTGCACGCGGCGCAGGCCGCGCGCCACGCTTTCCACGTGGTAGGCCATGGTCTCCAGCGTCACGCCGGCGGTGCTGGCCAGGCCCTGGCAGACCATGCCGAGCGAATCGCCCACCAGGATGCATTCGACGCCGGCCGCGTCCGCGACGGCCGCGAAGGTGGCGTCGTAGGCGGTCAGCATGGTGATCTTTTCGCCGCGCTCGCGCAGCTCGGCCAGTCGAGGCAGGCTCACGGGCTTGCGGGCGGGCAGGGGAGAGGCCGCCGGCAGCGTGCCGTAGGGTGTGGCGGGGGTGGGGTTGCTCATGTCGTGGTCCGGCGCAGGCCGGGCGGTGAACGAGAATGCGGGACTATAGTGCATTGCACCATTCGGAGGCATGCCTCCCGGACGGTCTTTCCGATGGCTCTTTCACCGGCCTTTTTCCCACGATGAAACACCTCAGCGACTACACCTCCGCCGACATCGCCGCGCTGGCCGCGCAGGACGTCGCGCGCGCCCTGGCCGAAGACGTGGCTACGGGCGATCTCACCGCCGCGCTGGTCGATGCGGCGCGTCCGGCCCGCGCCCGCGTGATCGCGCGCGAGAGCGCCGTGCTGTGCGGCACGCCCTGGGTCACCGCCGCCGTGCACGCGCTCGACCCCCAGGCCACGCTCACCTGGCACGTGGCCGAGGGCGCGCGCTGCGAGCCCGACCAGACCGTGCTCAGCATCGAAGGCCGCGCGCAGCCGCTGCTGACGGCGGAGCGCACGGCGCTGAACTTCCTGCAGCTGCTGTCGGCCGTGGCCACGCAGACGGCCGCCTATGTGGCGGCCGTGGCCGGCACGCGGGCGGCCATCGTCGACACGCGCAAGACCCTGCCGGGCCTTCGGCTGGCGCAGAAGATCGCCGTGACCACCGGCGGCGGCGTGAACCACCGCATCGGCCTGTTCGACGCGGTGCTGATCAAGGAAAACCACATCGCCGCCGCGGGCGGCGTGGCCGCGGTGCTGCAGCGCGTGCGCGACACCGCGCCGGCCGCGCGCTTCGTCGAGATCGAGGTCGAGACGCTGGCGCAGCTCGACGAGGCCCTGGCCTGCGGCGCCACCATGGTGCTGCTGGACAACATGGACCTGCCCACGCTGCGCGAGGCCGTGCGCCGCAACGCCGGTCGCGCCATCCTGGAAATCTCGGGCGGTGTCAACCTGTCCACCGTGCGGGCCCTGGCGGAAACCGGGGTCGACCGCATCTCCATCGGCGCCTTGACCAAGGACGTCAAGGCGATCGACTTTTCCATGCGCTTCGAGGCGCTGTGAGGAGCCAGTCCATGAGCAACGAAGCCATCATCGACGTCGAGTACGAACAGCCCGCCTGTCCCACGCAGCACGCCTGGGCCCGTGTGCCGGTGGAGCCCGGGCCGAAGCAGCGCGCCGAGCTCATGGAGCGCATCAAGCGCCTGCTGAAGGAGCGCAACGCGGTCATGGTCTCGCACTACTACGTGCACCCCGACCTGCAGGACCTGGCCATCGCCACCGGCGGCATCGTGAGCGACTCGTTGGAGATGGCGCGTTTCGGGCGCGACCACCCGGCCACGACGCTGGTGGTCTCGGGCGTGCGCTTCATGGGCGAGACGGCCAAGATCCTGAGCCCGGAGAAGACCGTGCTCATGCCCGACCTGGACGCGAACTGCTCGCTGGACCTCGGCTGCCCGATCGATGAGTTCAGCGCCTTCTGCGACGCGCACCCCGACCGCACCGTGGTGGTCTACGCCAACACCAGCGCGGCGGTGAAAGCGCGCGCCGACTGGCTGGTCACCAGCAGCTGCGCGCTGGACATCGTGCGCGCGCTGAAAGACAAGGGCCACAAAATCCTCTGGGCGCCCGACAAGCACCTGGGCGGCTACATCCAGCGCGAGACCGGCGCCGACATGCTGATGTGGAACGGCTCCTGCATCGTGCACGACGAGTTCAAGGCCTTCGAGCTGGCGGCGCTCAAGCAGGAGCACCCAAAGGCCAAGGTGCTGGTGCACCCCGAGAGCCCGGCCGACGTGATCGCGCTGGCCGACGCGGTGGGTTCCACCTCGGCCATCCTCAAGGCCGCCAAGGAACTGGACGCGCCGGCGTTCATCGTCGCCACCGACAAGGGCATGATGCACATGCTGCGCCAACAGAACCCGGGCAAGGTCTTCATCGAGGCGCCCACGGCCGGCAACAGCGCCACCTGCAAGAGCTGCGCGCACTGCCCCTGGATGGCCATGAACGGGCTGGCGGGCGTGGCCCAGGTGCTGGAAAAGGGTCTCAACCAGATCCACGTGGACCCCGGGCTGATCCCGCGCGCACGCCTGCCCATCGACCGCATGCTGGCCTTCACCGCCGCCCACAAGTCGGGCCAGGACGCGGGCGCGCTGGTGCCGAACATCGGCGCCGCGTGAGCGCCGAGGGCGTGCACGCCCGGCTCGCTTTCGCGGCGAGCGGTCTGGCGTCGCACGCCGCGCTGCGGCTCGACTTCGGCGCACCGCGCGCCGTGCTGCGGGCCGACGCGCTGTCCGGGCTCGTGCCGGTGATCGAGGCCGCGCAGGCCGCCGCGCGGCAGGGCGCCTGGGTGGTGGGCTGGCTGGCCTACGAGGCCGCGGGCGCCTTCGACCCCGCCCTCGCCACGCACGTGCCCGAGGGGCCGTTGGCCTGGTTCGGCGTGCACGATGCCCCGCTGTCGATGGACACCGACCCGCCGCGCGACCCGCCCGCCGTGCGCGCGCACTGGGCCGACGCACCCGGCGTCCGCGCCGATTTCGACACCGCGCTGGCGGCCCTGCTGCAGGCCATCGAGGCCGGCGAGGTCTACCAGGTGAACCACACCGCGCGCTGGCGCGGCGAGCTGCACGAAGGCCGCGCGCTCGATCTGTTCGAGCGCCTGCGGTGCGAACAGCCCGCGGACTACGCGGCTTATGTCGACGGCGGCGGGCAGCAGGTGCTGAGCCTGTCGCCCGAGCTGTTCTTCGATTGGGATGGCGACCAGGTGCTGACGCGGCCCATGAAAGGCACCGCGCCGCGCGGCCTGGACCCGCGCGAGGACGCGGCGCAGGCCGCGCGCCTGGTGGCCTGTCCCAAGGAGCGTGCCGAGAACGTGATGGTGGTCGACCTGCTGCGCAACGACCTCTCTCGGGTCGCGCGGCCGGGTTCGGTGGCGGTGCCCTCGCTGTTCGACGCCCGCCCGCTGCCCACGGTGTGGCAGATGACCTCCGACGTGCGCGCGCGCACGCGGCCGGGCGTGGCGCTGGTGGACCTGCTGCGCGCCCTGTTCCCATGCGGCTCCGTCACCGGCGCGCCCAAGCGCCAGGCCATGCGCCGCATCGTGCAGCACGAGGCCGGCGCACGCGGCGTGTACTGCGGCGCCGTGGGCGTGCTGCGCCCGGGCGGCGGCGCCACCTTCAACGTGGCCATCCGCACGGTGGTGGTTCGCGAACGCGCCCTGACCCTGGGCGTGGGCAGCGGCGTCACCTCGGGTTCGCGCGCGCGCGCCGAATGGCGCGAATGGCAGCACAAGGGCGCCTTCGCGGTGCGCGCGGCCGAACCGTTCGAGCTGCTGGAAACCCTGCTGCTGGAGGACGGCCGCTGGCGGCATGAGCCACGCCACCGCGCGCGCATGGCGGGCTCGGCGCGCCACTTGGGCTTCGCCTGGACCGAAGAGGCCTGGTCGCGCGCCTTGCGCGCGCTGGTCGAGGCGCATTCCACGGGCCCCTGGCGCGTGCGCGTGCTCTGCCGCAGCGACGGCCGCGTGTGGGCCACGGCCCATGCCATGGCCACCTCGCCGACGCCGGTGCGTCTGCGGCTGGCCGAGCGCCCCTTCGCGGCCGCGCATTCGCCCTTCGTGCGCCACAAGACCACGCGCCGCACGCACTACGAAGCGGCCGAACGCGTGGCGCCCGGGGTGTTCGACACGCTGCTGTGGAACGACGACGGCGAGCTGACCGAGTGCACGCGGGGCAACATCGCCTTGCGCTTCGACGGGGGCTGGGTCACGCCCGCGCTGGACTGCGGGCTGCTGCCGGGCATCGCCCGGCAGTTGGCCTTGGACGAAGGGCGTTTGCGCGAAGCGGTGGTGCCGCTGTCGGCCCTGGAGCGGGTGCGGGAGTGGGCCTTCCTCAACAGCCTGCGCGGCTGGCTGCCGGCGGTGCTGGACGGGCGCTGAACCACCGCGCCGGCCACTGGCCGGCCATGCATACCCCCCGCCCGTTGTGACCGGGCGCCGCGGTTGTAATTCGCGCCTTTTCCAAGGCCGACCGCTTGCACCCCGTGACCCATCAACGCCCGATGCAGGCCTGTGGCCTGCTGCTTTCCCTGCTGGTCGCGCCCGCCTGGGCACAGACCGCGGCCGAGGCCAGCGCGCGCGCCCCCACCGAACAGCGCCGGGCCGAGGAGCGCCAACTGCAGCAGCGCGAGGCATTGCAACGCGGCGCCGAGGTGTGGGGCACGCCCGATGTGCCGCTGCCTGCGCTGCACTGGCCCGAACACGAAGCGCCGTGCGTTCCCGTGCGGCACATTGCGCTGACGGGCGCCGAAAGCGATCGCTTCCAGTTTGTCCTGCAAGACCTCGTCGCCGGCGCCGATCCGGCCGTTGGCCGCTGCCTGGGCACCGAGGGGGTGTCGATCGCGGTGGCCCGCGCGCAGCGGCGGCTGACGGCCCGGGGCTTCACCACCTCGCGCATCCTGCTCGAGCCGCAAAACCTGTCGCAGGGCACCCTGCGGCTGAGCCTGCTGCCCGGTCGCATCAGCGCCATCCGCTTCGCCGACGGCACCTCGCCGCGCGCCACGCAGCTCAACGCGGTGCCAGTCCGCGTGGGCGACATCCTCAATCTGCGCGACATCGAGCAGGCGCTGGAGAACCTGCGCCGCATGCCCACGGTGGAGGCGGACATCCAGATCGTGCCCGGCAAAGGGCCCGCCGAGAGCGAACTCGTCCTCCGCTGGAGGCAGGCCCTGCCCTTGCGCCTGAACCTCTCGCTCGACGACAGCGGCACCCGGGCCACCGGCCGCTACCAGCTCAGCGCCACGCTCAGCGCGGACCATTGGTGGACGCTCAACGACCTGTTCTACCTCACGCAGGG
>NZ_MKSS01000035.1:0-5476 GCF_001897365.1 Hydrogenophaga sp. 70-12 | reverse complement strand
AGAGAACCTGCGACTGGGCCAGATGCAGTGCCCATCGCGCAGCCGGGCCGAATCCCGTCGGCGCCTCGACGACACCTACCAGCGATTCCCCCGGCTGGCCGAACGGCGGCGCCAGATGGGTACCACCTTGTCAGGTGGCGAGCAGCAGATGCTGGCGATCGCGCGCGTGCTGGCGGGCGCTCCGCGCCTCCTGCTTATCGACGAACCCACAGAGGGGCTAGCGCCGATGATCGTCGACGAGATATTCGAGCTGATCGGCAAGCTGGCCCATGAAGGGACACCAATAGTGCTTGTCGAGCAGAACGTGCATCGCGCGTTGAACCTGACTACGCGGCACTATCTGATCGAACGTGGTCAAGTGGTCGCCGAGGGTAAATCAGCCGATCCAGGCGACCGTCAGGCGCTAATCGGCCGCATCAGCGTGTAGTCCCGCCAGCACGGTTGGCGGCGGCTGCCGATGTTCGCGAGCAGTTGTGCATTGATGGTGGGACTGTCGTGAATCTAGGGGAGAAGCAGTCTGTTCGAGTGGTCGCAGGTGTCGCAACTCGCACTGTTGGCCGCTTCGATCAGCCTTGCCGTCTGATTGGCACTTTGTCAGCGTAGCCCAGGGCCGCAGAAAGTTTCGCACCTTCCTCCTTCAGCAAGGTCACACAAGCATCGACGCGCTGTGCGTCCATTCGAACGCTGGGGCCAAAGACGGCAAGAGACCCTTTTACACGTCCGTTGCTGTCGAAATAGGGCACAGCGACGGCCACTGCACCCTGTATCAGTTCATCACGACTTATCTCGTATCCCCGTTCTCGTATGGCCGCGAGCTGCTTGAGATAGCTCGCAACGTCAAACTGGGTTGCACCCTTGTCCTCCAGATACACCTCGGGCAAGGCTGTGTGCGCTAGGATCACGCGGCCGCTGGCGCCCAGGGTCACGTCTGTGCTGTACCCAACTCCGCGCTTGAAACTCAAAGGCTGCGCACTTTGCAACTCGGCAACACAAGTGCGGCTGCGGCCTTGATGGACCAATAGAGATACCGTCTCACCCGTTGCTTCCCAAAGCCGGCGCATCATGGGCTGCGCCACGCTGGCGATGTCCAAGCACGCTCCCCACACGTGCGCCAGATTGGCCACCGATGGGCCGAGCTCGAATCGCTGCGGCTCACCCGACGAGACGATGAAGCCCTTGTGCTCCAGCGTGCGCAGCAGTCGGTACAGCGTGGGGCGACTCAGGTCCACGCGCCGGGCCAGTTCCCCAGCCGTTAGCCGGTGGTCGGTTGCCGTGAATGCCATCAGGATGTCCAGCGCCCTGTCCACCGCGCGGACACCTTCCCCTGCTTTTTCAGCCGTTTCCATGCTTTGTGCTCCTGACAACCCGGCGATTGTCGATCTTACGGAATCGATATGTCCATCTGATGGACATGATGTCTGACTGTTGACATAGATCAAGTGTGTCCACATAATGAATCAACTGTCCATCAGGAGGACATATTTCATGTGGAGACACAAGCAATGAACAAGGAAATGTCGGAGACCCTGACCCGCGTGGGTCCTGGCACCCGCATGGGCGAACTGCTGCGCCGTTACTGGGTGCCCGCGCTCGCATCGAGGGAAATCGCCGAAGCCGACGGACCGCAGGTACGCGTGCAACTGCTGGGCGAAAAGCTGCTGGCCTTTCGCAACACGGAGGGCCGCGCCTGCCTGATCAGTGAGTTCTGCTCGCACCGTGGCGTATCGCTGTACTTCGGTCGCAACGAAGAAAACGGCATTCGTTGCGCGTACCACGGCGTCAAATTCGACGGCGACGGCAAGTGCGTGGACGTCCCGTCTTCGCCCCAGTCGTGCGCGCGCATGCACATCAAGGGCTATCCCTGCGTGGAGCGCGGCGGCATTGTCTGGGCGTACATGGGTCCAGCCGAGCACCAGCCCGCCGCGCCCGAAATCGAGTGGTGCACACTGCCCGAGAGCCACGTGTACGTGTCCAAGCGGCTGCAATACAGCAACTGGCTGCAGGCGATGGAAGGTGGCATCGACACCGCGCACGTGTCCTACGTGCACCGCTACGAGGTGGACACCGACCCGATGCACCAGGGCGTGAAGGCGCTCGACTACATCAAGGCCGATGGCAACGTGGTGTTCGAGATCGAAAAAACGCCATACGGCCTGGGTCTGTTCGGCCGTCGCAATGGCGAGCCCGACTCCTACTACTGGCGCGTCACGCAGTGGCTGTTCCCCTGGTTCACGCTGATCGCGCCTTTCGGCGAGCACGCACTGGGTGGCCACGTGTGGGTCCCCATCGACGACCACCATTGCTGGGCGTGGAGCATCAACTGGCAGCCCTTCCGTCCGCTGACCGACGAAGAGCGTTCGGCCATGGAGGCAGGTCAGGGCATCCACGTGGAGTACGAGGCCCCGGGTAGTTTCGTCCCCAAGGCCAATCGCGACAACGACTACCTGATGGACCGTGTGGCGCAGCGCGAGAAGCGTTCGTACAGCGGCGTGTTCGGCTTCTCCGCGCAGGACTACTCCCTGCAGGAAAGCATGGGCCCGATCCAGAACCACGAGGCCGAGCAACTGCTGCCCACCGACAAGGCCATCGTGATGGCGCGTCGCATGCTGGCAGAAGCCGCAACGGGAATTGAACAGGGGATCACTCCTCCTGCGCTGGACGCCAGCCAGCAGCGGGTGCGGCCCGCCGGCGTCCTGCTGCCCAAGGAGCAGAACCCCGTCGAGTGGGCCAAAGAGCATCTGGCCAACAGTATCGAGAAGCCGGTTTTCACTCTGTAAGGGCCTGAGCCGGCCACACACACCAACCATAGGAGACAAGACATGTTCCCACGCCGATCCCTTCTCGCCGCCGCCCTGCTGGGTGTGGCCGCCGCCAGCCCCTCGTGGGCTCAGAGCGCGGCCGACTGGAAGCCCACCAAGCCGGTGCGCATCATGGTGCCCATCGTGGGCAGCACCAACGACGTGCTCGCCCGCCTGGTGGCGCCCAAGCTGCAGGAGGTGTTCGGCCAGCCCTTTGTGGTGGAGAACAAGGGTGGCGCGGGCGGCAACATCGGCGCGCTGGACATCGTGCGCTCCGCGCCCGACGGCCACCACCTGCTGGTGGGCTACAACGGGCCGCTGGCCATCAACGTGAGCCTCTTCAACAAGATGCCCTACGACCCGATGAAGGACCTGGCGCCCATCACGCTGGCGGTGAAGTCGCCCCAGTATCTGGTGGTGAACCCGGCCACGGGCATCACCAGCGTCAAGGAATTCATCGCAACCGCCAAGACGAACCCGCAGAAGTTGAACTACGGCTCGGTCTCGGTGGGCAGCGCCTCGCACCTGACGATGGAGATGATGAAGTCGGAGGCCGGCTTCAACATCACGCACATCCCCTACCGGGGCGCCGCACCCGCGGTGTCCGACCTGGTGGCCGGCATGGTGCAGACCGGCTTCTTCGTGCCGGGCAACGTGCAGGGCTTCGTCAAGGAAGGCAAGCTGCGCTTGCTGGCCAGCACTGGCCTGAAGCGATTCCCCAGCACGCCCGATGTGCCCACGCTGGCGGAGTCGGGTCTGAAGGACTTCGAGGCCACTTCGTGGATCGGCTTCCTCGCGCCGGCGGGTACGCCGCCGCACATCATCAAGCGCTACAACGAAGAGATGGTGAAGATCCTGAAGTCGCCCGACATCCTGGCCCGCCTGCACGAGATGGAGTTCGAGGTGGTGGCCGGCACGCCGCGCGAGTTCAGCGCCTGGATCTCGTCTGAGATCACGCGCTGGGGCAAGGTCATCAAGGACAACGGCATCAAGCTGGATTGAGGACAGGCATGGCATCGTTGCGACTGGCCGGCCGCGTGGCCATGATCACGGGCGGGGGCGCCGGCATCGGCGCGGCCGCGTCCGCCCTGTTCTGCCGCGAGGGCGCGGCGGTGGCGATGGTGGACGCTGACGCGCAGGCGCTGGAGCGCACGCGCGCGGCGATCCTCGAAGCGCAGCCCGAGGCGCGCCTGTTGTGTGTCGCGGCCGACGTGTCGGACCCGGCGCGAGCGCAGGCCGCAGTGGCCCACTGCCTGGACGATTGGGGCGCGCTGGACGTGCTGGTGAACAACGCCGCCATGCGCAACTACCTGCCGGCGGCCGAGGTGTCGCCCGCCGACTGGCAGGCCATCGTGGCGGTGAACCTGGCGGGCATGTCCAACTACTGCCAGGCCGCGCTGCCGGCGCTGCGCCGCTCGGGCGCGGGCGCCATCGTCAACGTGTCCTCCTGCTACGCTGTCACCGGCCGCAGGGGCATGGCGCTGTACGACGCCACCAAGGCCGCACAACTGGCCTTCACACGCACCTTGGCGTTCGAGGAATCGGCGCACGGTGTGCGCGTCAATGCGGTATGCCCGGGATCCACGTTGACCGATTTTCACGTGGGCCGCGCTTCGGCTGCGGGCAAGAGCGTGGAACAGCTCAGCACCGAACGCAAGGACACCTCGCTCATAGGACGCTGGGCGCGCCCTGAGGAGATTGCCTGGCCGATCCTGTGGCTCGCCTCAGGCGAGGCTTCCTTCATCACCGGCACCACGCTGATGGTGGATGGCGGCCTTCACATCATGTGAGGGATAGGCGATGACGACTGCCACCCTCAAGGCCCGCGTCCATTGCCTGCGTTACGAGGCGCGCGACGTGGTGAGCGTCGAACTGCGCCCCGAGCACGCGGGAGTGGTGTTCCCGCCGCACGCGCCTGGTGCGCACATCGACCTACACCTGGACAACGGCCTAGTGCGCAGTTACTCGCTGCTAAACCCGGCCGGTGAGACCGGGCGTTACGTGGTCGGCGTGCTCAAGGACCGCAAGAGCCGCGGCGGTTCAGTTTTCGTGCATGAGCAGTTGCGCGTGGGGCAACTGCTAACGATCTCGGCACCGCGCAACAACTTTCCTCTGCACGATTCGGCCGCGCATTCGGTGTTCGTGGCCGGCGGAATCGGCATCACGCCCATCCTGTGCATGCTCGACCGCCTGTCTGCCTCAGGGCGTTCGGCTGACCTTGTTTACTGCGCGCGCTCGCGCGCAGATGCGGCCTTCCTAGAGCGCCTGAACGAGCTAGCCTCGCCCACGCTGCGCGTGCACTGGCATTTCGACGACGAGGCGGGTGGGCCCCCGGACCTGCGCGAACGGCTGCGTCCGTTTGCCAAACACAGCCACTTCTACGCCTGCGGACCCGGTCCGATGTTGGACGCCTTCCTGTCGGCTTGCGAAGTGCTGGAGTTGCCTAACGCGCATATCGAACGCTTCGCGGCTGTGCCGACACTGACCGCGTCGACCGAGCCCACGACCTTCACCCTGGAATTGCGTCGCAGCACGCGGCGTATTGAGGTACGTGCCGACTGCTCGGTGCTGGACGCCATGCTGGAGGCAGGACTATCGCCCGATCACAGTTGCCGCGAGGGGCTTTGCGGCGCTTGCGAAACGCGCGTTCTTGCGGGCGAAGTGGAACACCTCGACAG
>NZ_MKSS01000034.1:0-22631 GCF_001897365.1 Hydrogenophaga sp. 70-12 | reverse complement strand
AGCATGTACGACCTGCGCAACCTGTTCCAGATCAACGTGGAAGAGGGCCGCCACCTCTGGGCCATGGTCTACCTGCTGCACAAGCACTTCGGCCGCGACGGCCGCGAGGAGGCCGAGGCCCTGCTGCAGCGCCAGTCCGGCGACCAGGACAACCCGCGCATCCTGGGCGCGTTCAACGAGAAGACCCCCGACTGGCTGGCCTTCTTCATGTTCACCTACTTCACCGACCGCGACGGCAAGTTCCAGCTGTCGGCGCTGGCCGAGTCCGCCTTCGACCCGCTGGCCCGCACGACCAAGTTCATGCTGACCGAGGAAGCCCACCACATGTTCGTGGGCGAGAGCGGCGTGTCGCGCGTGCTGCAGCGCACCGCGCAGGTGATGAACGAGCTCAAGACCGACGACCCGGCCAAGGTGCGCGCCGCTGGCGCCATCGACCTCGGCACGGTGCAGCGCTACCTGAACTTCCACTACTCGGTCACCATCGACCTGTTCGGTGCCGACCAGTCGAGCAACGCCGCCATCTTCTACAGCTCGGGCCTCAAGGGCCGCTACGAAGAGGGCAAGCGCACCGACGACCACGTGCTCAAGGGCCAGACCTACAAGGTGCTCGAGGTGCAGAACGGCCAGCTCGTCGAGAAGGAAGTGCCCATGCTCAACGCGCTCAACGAGGTGCTGCGCGACGACTTCATCACCGATTCCGTGGCGGGCGTGAACCGCTGGAACAAGGTGCTGGAGAAGGCCGGCATCCCCACGCGACTGACCGTGCCGCACAAGGCCTTCAACCGCCAGATCGGCGCGCTCGCGGGCATCCGCCTGTCGCCCGAGGGCCGGGTCGTCAACGCAGCCGAATGGGAAGCGAAGAAAGCCGAATGGCTGCCCACGCCGGAAGACTTCGCCTTCGTGGCCTCGCTGATGGGCCGCGTGGTCGAGCCGGGCAAGTTCGCCAACTGGATCGCGCCGCCGGTGATGGGCATCAACCGCCAGCCCGTCGATTTCGAGTACGTCAGGTTCGGGTAAATCCCCCTGCGCGGCTTCGCCGCTCCCCCCTTAGAAAGGGGGGCGATGCCAGCGGCCCGGCAAAGCCGGCTCCGCGGCATCCCTGGTTTAGGCCCGGGCACTCCCACGGGCCTCGCCTTTTTCTGGAGTAGGTTTATGAACGCCCCTGTTGAACTCGCTGTCATCCAGCAGCACCTGATCGACCCCGAGATCTGCATCCGCTGCAACACCTGCGAGGCGACCTGCCCCGTGGGTGCGATCACGCACGACTCGAACAACTACGTGGTCGACGCGAGCAAGTGCAACCTGTGCATGGCCTGCGTGCCGCCGTGTCCCACGGGCTCGATCGACAACTGGCGCACCATGCCCAAGGCGCGCGCCTACTCCATCGAGGAGCAGTTCGGCTGGGAGTCGCTGCCCGCCGAGCTGCCGCCCGAGCAGCTGGCGGCCGCCGGCGCCGAGGCGCCCGTGGCCGACGCGCCCGCCCCGGCGCCCGCGCCCACCGCCGCCACGCTGGAGGACAAGTTCGTCGCCAGCCGCTATGGCGCCACGTTGCCGCCCTGGTCGGCCGCGCACGCCTTCACCAACCTCTACGGCCCCAAGGCCGCGCAGAAGACCATCACGGCCACCGTGGTCGGCAACCTGCGCGTCACCGACGTCGGCACCGAGTACGACACCCACCACATCGTGCTGGACTTCGGCGCCATGCCCTTCCCCGTGCTGGAAGGCCAGAGCATCGGCGTGGTGCCGCCGGGCACCGACGCCAAAGGCCGCCCCCACCACGCGCGCCAGTACAGCATCGCCAGCCCGCGCAACGGCGAGCGGCCGGGGCACAACAACCTCTCGCTCACCATCAAGCGCGTGCTGGAGGATTACGACGGCCAGCCGGTGCGCGGCGTGGCCAGCAACTTCATGTGCGACCTCAAGGTGGGCGACAAGGTCGAGGTGATCGGGCCCTTCGGTTCGAGCTTCCTCATGCCCAACCACCCGAAGAGCCACATCGTGATGATCTGCACCGGCACCGGCTCGGCGCCCATGCGCGCGATGACCGAGTGGCGCCGCCGCCTGCGCGCCTCGGGCAAGTTCGAGGGCGGCAAGCTCATGCTGTTCTTCGGCGCGCGCACGCAGCAGGAACTGCCGTACTTCGGCCCGCTGCAGAGCCTGCCCAAGGACTTCATCGACACCAACTTCGCCTTCAGCCGCACGCCGGGCCAGCCCAAGAAGTACGTGCAGGACGCCATGCGCGAGCGCGCGGCCGACCTCGCCGCGCTGCTGAAGGACCCGAACACCCACCTCTACGTCTGCGGCCTGAAGAGCATGGAAGAGGGCGTGGTGCTGGCGCTGCGCGACATCGCCACGGGCGCCGGGATGGACTGGGAGAGCGTGGGCGCCGCGCTGCAGCGCGAAGGCCGGCTGCACCTCGAAACCTACTGACGCCCGGCGGGGCTCAGTAGAGGTAGACCGCGCCGACGTCGCTGCCGGACCGGTCGGCCTGGTCACCCCCGATGCCGGGGCTGGCGTTGACCGCCGAAGGGCTGCCCGCGGCCAAGGCCACGCTGGGGGTCCCCACGCCGCCCTGGCCCGACAGGGCGAGGGTGGAACCGAAGCCGTCGCCGCGCAGCGTGTTCGACGGCTTGATGTAGGTCTGCTGCCGCCAACCCGACGCGGTGCGCCGCAAGAGATAGGCCGCGCCGCTCCAGGGGGCGCTGTTGTCGCCCTGGTCGGCCTGCAGGCCCCGTGCGGCGCTGCCCTCACCGGGGGCGCCCACCGCCAGCGTGTCGCCATCACCGGACATCGCCACGCTGGTGCCGAAGTTGTCGTCGGCGTCGGCGTTCGATGCCTTGACGTAGGCTGACTGGCGCCACTGGCCGCCCGGGCGGTCAAACAGGTACACGGCCCCGCTGCCCGTGGCGGCGTTGTTGTGGGGATCGCCATCGATGCCCCTCGCGCCGCTGGCCTCGTAGGGGCTGCCCACGGCCATGACCTGGCCATTGGCCGACAGCGCGATGGCACCGCCGAAGGCGGCGTTGCCCAAGGTGTTGGAGGCTTTCACGTAGGCCAGCTGACTCCAGCTGTCCCGGGCCCGGCCGAAGACGTACACCGCGCCGCTGCTCTGGGCGGTGTTGTCGTCGGGGTCGCCGCCCACGCCCGTGGCGGCGCTGGATTCGTTGATGGCGCCGATGGCCAGCGTCTGGCCGTCGGCCGACAGCGCCAACGCCGCGCCGAAGCCGTCGTCGGCGTCGGCGTTGGAGGCCTTGACGTAGGCCTGCTGCGTCCAGGCGCCGGCGGCGAGGGCGAAGACGTAGGCCGCGCCACTTCGGCGCCGGCTGTTGTTGTCGGCCCCATTGACGGTGCGGGCATCACCCGATTCGTCGGGCGCGCCCACGGCCAGGGTGGCGCCGTCGTCCGACAGCGCCACGCGCCAGCCGAACCGGTCGCCCGCATCGGCGTTCGGGGCCGCGACCCGGACCGGAAGGCCCCAGGCAGCGGCACCGCTCCCGCGCGTGAAGACAAAGGCGGTGCCGCTGTGGCCGACGCCGCTGCTGCCATTCGGCGCCCCCACCGCCAGTGTCCCGCCGTCGGACGACAAGGCCAGGCTGTGGCCGAACAGGTCGCCCGGTTCCGGCGCGGGGGGCGTCAGTCGGGACGCCTGCGCCCATTGGGCGCCTGTGCGCGCGAAGACGTAGACCGCGCCGCCGCTGCCCCGGCCCGACGCGCTGCCCGGTGCGCCGACGGCCAGGAACTGCCCGTCGGCCGACACGGCCACGCTCTGGCCGAAGTGGTCGTTGTCGGCGGGGGCGGCGGCTTTGACGTAGCCGATGGCCGGCACCAGTGTGTCGCTCACCCGCAGCGCCGCGGTGTCGACGCAGTCCTGGTCGTGGCAGACCTGCAGCCGGTAGCGCGCGTTCACGCGCTCGGGCAGAAAGACCTCGTGGTCGTATTGCGTGGTGTGGGCCGGCAGATCGGCGATGGGCGTGTAGCCCGAGGCGCCGTCGGGGTCCTCGAGCAGGCGGTAGCCGGTTTCGGCGGCCGCGTCGTTCCAACTGAAGTGGAAGGTCTTGATGGCGGTGGGCGCGAGCGCGAAGCCCAGGGTGGCGTCGCTGGGGAACCGGACGGTGGCGGACGAGGTCACGGCGCTGGAGCCGCCACCACAGGCCGCGAGGGCACTGGCCAACAGAAGCAGGGAAGCGCGGATTGCGCGGCGGGTGTCGGGTGTCATGTCGGAAGCGTCGGGCAGGGAAGCCCGCGATTGGATCGGCGATCCCACGCGGCATCCATACGGCCTAGGCAGTAGCTCCCGCACCCATCAGAGAAAGATGGGCCTTCGCCGTGGCACGGGCAAACCCCGTCGAGGCCCCGGACATCTCCTGGGGGGAGGCCGACGGATGGCGTACAGTCGTCGTTCCCTATGCATGCTGCCCATACGTCTCCCGTGCCGGCCCGGCAACGCCCCGTGATCGAGGTCGATGTCGTGATGCGCCGCGAGCCCGTTCAGGGGCCCATGGCGCGCTGGCAGCCCTGGCGCTGGGTGCTGGCTGACGTGGTGCTGAGCGCCGGACCCGACGAGGCCGCCCGGCTGGCGCCGGACGAGGCGCACCCGCCGCAGGCGGTCGAGCCCATCGATGCGGGCTCGGTGGCCGATGGCCGCCAGCACTGGCTGCACCCGCGCTTTCGCGTCGAGCTGTTCCGCGACGACGCGGAGGGCTACTTCCTCAACCTCAGCAGCCCCCGTCCCTGTTTCTGGGTCATGTGGCGCGCCGAGGGTGAGGCGCTGGTTGGGGGCGAGCCCATGGCCGTGCCCCTGATCGTGACCCTGAGTTACCACGACGCCGGCCGCTGGCTGGACGCGCAGGAGCGTGTGGACCAGGTGGCCGCGCCGCCCGAGGTGGTGGACTGGCTGCGCGCTTTCGTCGACGCGACCTACGTGCCCGAGCCGAAGCGGCGCCAGCGCCCCCAGAGCTTTCGGCCGCTGACGGACCGCTTCGGCCAGCCGGTGCGCGTGAGCACGGACAAGCCGCGCGGCGGCAACGGAGGCCATTGAGGTGGCGGACGAGGGCGGCGGCTTCCTCTCGCGCTGGTCGCGACGCAAGCAGGCGGTGCGCGAGGGCCAGGCGCTGCCGCCCGAGCCGACGGCCGCGCCTCAGGCCGCGCGCGTGGAGCCGGTGCCCGCGGCCCCGGGCGCATCGGCCCTGTCGGCCGCTTCGACCCTGCCGCCCGCCGACGCGCCGCGCGAAACCACCCCGTCGCCCACGCTGGACGACGTCGCCCGGCTCACACCCGAGGCCGACTTCAGCCGCTTCGTCGCGCCGGACGTCTCCAGCGAGGTGCGCAACGCCGCCGTGAAGAAGCTCTTCGCCGACCCGCACTTCAACGTGATGGACGGCCTGGACGTCTACATCGACGACTACAGCCTGCCCAGCCCGCTGTCCAAGGCCGACATGGCCCAGATGGTCGGCGCGCGCTTCCTCAAGCTGGTGGACGACCCGGAAGAAGACCGGGCGACGGCGCCGGCCAGCGAACCCACACCGAGCGGCGGACCCACCGCCGCCATCCCCGGCGGCCCTCCCGCCGACACGCCCCCCACCCACGATGACCACGCTGATCTGCAACTGCAACCAGACCATGCCCCTGGACCCGAAGGCCCTGGGCGCGGCGCTGGATGAAGACCTGACGACGCACACCACGCTGTGCCGGCGCGACGCGGCCGCGTTCCAGCGCGCCAGCCGCAGCGGCGACGAACTGGTGGTGGCCTGCACGCAGGAAAGCCGCCTGTTCACCGAGCTCTCGCAGCAGACCGAGGGCGCGGTGCCGCTGGACGTGCGCCCCATCCGTTTCGTGAACCTGCGCGAGACCGGTGGCTGGGGCCGCGAGGCCCAGGCCGCCACGCCCAAGATGGCCGCGCTGCTGGCGGCCGCGCGCCTGCCCGATCCCGAGCCCGTGCCCACGGTGAGCTACCAGAGCGAGGGCCGCCTGCTCATCGTCGGTCCGCTCGACGCCGCCGAGCGGATCGCCGCGCAGCTGGCCGATGCGCTCCAGGTCACCGTGTTCGCCCAGGGCGGGCGGGGCCAGCAGGCGCGCGCCTGGCCGGTGCTGGGCGGGCAACTGGGCGCCATGCGGGGCTGGCTCGGCGCCTTCGAGGTCGAGTGGTCCAGCACCAACCCCATCGACCTGGACCTGTGCACGCGCTGCAACGCCTGCGTGGCCGCCTGTCCCGAAGGCGCGATCGGCCTGGACTACCAGATCGACCTCGACCGTTGCCAGAACCACCGCGCCTGCGTGAAGGCCTGCGAGGCCGTGGGCGCCATCAACTTCCAGCGCGACGCCGTCCCGCACCGCGAGCGCTTCGACCTCGTGCTCGACCTGCGCGAGGCGCCCGCGTTCGTTCAGCACGCGCCCCCGCAGGGCTACTTCCACCTGCCCGGCGGCCTGCGCCACGACAAGGGCCTTGAGACCCTGGTCCGCCTGCGCGAGATGGTGGGCGAGTTCGAGAAGCCCAAGTTCTTCACCTACAACCACAAGCTCTGCGCCCACGGCCGCAACGAGACCGTGGGCTGCGACGCCTGCATAGCGGTCTGCTCGGCCCTGGCCATTCGCAGTGAGGTCGAGCGCCAGCAGATCGCCGTCAACCCCAATCTGTGCGTGGGCTGCGGCGCCTGCACCACCGTCTGCCCCACGGGCGCGCTGGGCTACGCCTACCCGCGCGCCAGCGAGCAGGGCACCCGGTTGCGCACCGTGCTGGCCACCTACGCCAAGGCCGGCGGCCGGGACGCGGCGCTGCTGCTGCACAGCCAGACCGCGGGCACCGAACTCATCGAGGCCCTGGGCCGCGAGGCCGTGCTGCGGCCCAAGGCCGTCAAGGGCGTGCCCGCGCGCGTGATCCCGTTGCCCTTGTGGCACACCGCCTCGGCCGGCCTGGACCTGTGGCTCAGCGCTTTCGCCTACGGCGCCTCGCAGGTCTGGGTGCTGATGACGGAGGAAGAGGCGCCGCAGTACCGCGAGGCCTTGCGCGAGCAGATGGCGGTGGCCCAGGCCATCGTGAGCGGCCTGGGTTACGCGGGCACGCACTTTCGCCTGATCGAGGCGCGCGACGCGGCCACGCTGGATGTGCAACTGGGCTCGCCGCCCGCGCAGGGCGTGAAGCGCCGCGCGAGCTACGCGGTGCAGCGCGAGAAGCGCGCCACCATGGAGCTCGCGCTCGACCACCTGCTGCAAGACAGCGCCGCGCACCCGCGCGCGGCGGAGGCCGTGGCCTTGCCTACGGCCTCGCTGTTCGGCGCGGTGAACGTGAACAAGGACGCCTGCACCCTGTGCCTGAGCTGCGTGAGCGCCTGCCCGGCCAACGCCCTGCTCGACAACGCCGAGCGACCGCAGCTGCGCTTCGTCGAGAAGAACTGCGTGCAGTGCGGCCTCTGCGCCACCACCTGCCCCGAGGACGCCATCAGCCTGCAGCCGCGCCTGCTGCTCACCGAGCAGCGCCGCCAGCCGCGCGTGCTCAACGAGGCCCAGCCCTACGCCTGCGTGCGTTGCGGCAAGCCCTTCGGCACGCTCAAGGGCGTGGAGCTGATGCTGGGCAAGCTGGCCGGCCACGCCATGTTCCAGGGCGAGGCGCTGGAGCGCCTGAAGATGTGCGGCGACTGCCGCGTGGTGGACATCTACAGCAACCCGAACGAATCGCGCATCACCGACCACTGAGACACGCCGCCATGATGGAACGCATCCCCGTCTCCTCCACGCTCGACGAAGAAACCGCACGCGCCGAGGTCTATGGCCTGCTGGCCGCGCTGTACTACGCGCCGCCCGGCGCCGAGCTGCTGAGCCAGCTGCGCGTGGCCGCCACCGAGGCGCCGGCGGCGGGCGCCTTTCTCGAAGAGCCCTGGCGCCAGGTCGTGGCGGCCGCGCGCGAGCGCGACGATGCGGCCATCGCCGACGAGTTCGACGCCCTGTTCGGCGGCGTGGGCAAGCCCGAGGTCCACCTGTTCGGTTCGCACTACCTCAGCGGCTTCCTGAACGAAAAGCCGCTGGCCCAGCTGCGCGGCGACCTGGCCGCGCTGGGCCTGGCGCGCGAAGAAAGCATGCCCGAGACCGAGGACCACGTGGCCTACGTGTTCGAGGTCATGCGCTACCTGATCGCCGGCGACGACGTCGAGGTGGCCAACCTCACGCGCCAGCGCGAGTTTTTCACGAAGCACGTGCAGACCTGGGTGCCGCAGCTGTGTGAGACCATCGCGGCCCAGCCCCGCGCCGGCTTCTACGCCGCGCTCGCGGGCTTCACGCAGGCCTTCATCGGGGTCGAGGCGCAGGGCTTCGACATGCTGGCCTGACCGGGATCACGCACACAGGAGCAGGCATGGCAGGCAAGGGCTATTGGATCGGTCGCGTCGACGTGGACGACCTGGAGCGCTACAAGCTGTACGTGGAGGCCAACGCGGCGCCGTTTCGCGAGTATGGCGCGAAGTTCCTGGTGCGCGGCGGGCGCTTCGAGTGCGTGGAGGGCGCCAGCCGCTCGCGCAACGTGGTGATCGAGTTTCCCTCGTACGAACAGGCCATGGCCTGTTATCGCTCGCCGGGCTACCAGGCCGCCATCGCGCTGCGCGCGCCGGTGTCGGTGATCGACCTGATCATCATCGAGGGCCACGAGGGCGCGCAGCCCTGAACGGGCGCGGGCGCGCTTCGACTCAATACAGGTAGACGGCGCCGACGTTCACACCCGAGGCATCGGTCTGGTCGCCGCCCACACCGGCCGTGGCGTTGTTCGCATAGGGGCAGGCCACCGCCAGGGCCTGGCCGTCGCCCGACAGGGCCAGCGCGGCGCCGAACTGGTACACGCTGTATTCCGCCGTGTTCGAGGGCTTGATGTACGCCTGTTGCCGCCAGCCCGTGGCGCTGTGCGTGAACAGGTAGGCCGCGCCGGTGTCGGGCGCGTTGTCGTTGCCCTGGTCGCCGCCGATGCCCCGTGCGTCACTGCTCTCGCTGATGGCGCCCACGGCCAGCGTCTGGCCATCGCTGGACAGGGCCAGGGTGGTGCCGAAGCGGTCGTTCGCGCCGGTGTTGGAGGCCTTGATGTAGGCGCGCTGGCCCCAGCTGGCGTTGTTCCGGGTGAAAACGTACGCCGCGCCGCTGAAGGTGGCGCCCGTGTTGCCTGGGTCGCCGTCGATGCCCGTTGCGGCGCTGCTGTCGTAGGGACTGCCGACCGCCAGGACCTGGCCGTCGGCCGACAAGGCCAGGGCTTCGCCGAAACCCGACAGGAGCAAGGGGTTGGGCGCCGACAGGAAGGCCTGTAGGCCCCAGACAAGCCCGTCGTGGGCGTAGACATGCACCGACCCGCTGGTGCCGCCACCCCCACCGGCCGGGGAGGGCATGCCGACGGCCAGGGTATGGCCGTCGGCCGACAGGGCGATCCGCCGGCCGAACTGATCGCCGATGTGGTTGGTGGAGGCCTTGAGGTAGGCCTGCTGGCTCCAGGCGTTGCCCTGGCGCGCGAAGACATAGGCCGCGCCGCTTTGCGGGCTGTTGTTGTCGTCGGGGGGATTGGCACCGGTGCCGCTGCCCGCTTCCTGATCCGCGCCCACTGCCAGCACGTCGCCCTGTGCGGACAGCGCGACGCTGCCACCGAAGGCATCGCCGCTGCTGGTGTTCAAGCCTGTGAGGCGTGTCTGCAGGGCCCAGGCCGCGCCCTGGCCCGTGTAGACGTAGACCGCGCCGCCATAGTTGGCCGTCTGGCTGTCGTGCGGCGCGCCCACGGCCAGGGTGTCGCCCGCGCTGGACAGGGCAAGGCTGTAGCCGAAGCCGTCGTTCGACTGAGGGATGGGGGCCTCCAGCCGGGCCTGTTGTCGCCAGGTGGTGCCGTCGCGCGCGAACAGGTAGACGGCGCCGCTGGCGCTGTTGAGGGAGTTGCCGCCTGGCGCTCCCACGGCCAGGGTCTGGCCATTCGGCGACAGCGCCATGCCCTGGCCGAACTGGGCGTCGCTGGCCGGATCGGAGGCCTTCACGTAGCCGATGGCCTCGACCAGTGGCCCGCTGGCGGTGACGGCGGCCGAGTCCACGCACGCCGACGCCTGGCAGGCCTGCAGGAGGTAGCGCGCGTTGATGCGCTCGGGCAGGAACACGGCGTGGTCGATCTGCGTGCTGCCGGCCGGTAGCGTGGCGATCAGGGTGTAGCCCGAGGTGCCGTCGGCGTCTTCGAGCAGCCGGTACTCGCTGGCCCCGGCCACGCCGGCCCAGCTGAAGTGAAAGGCCTTGATGGCGGTGGGCGTGAGGGCCAGGACCGGTGCCGTGAGGGCGGCCGCGGGGGGGAAGGCGACCGTGGCGGAGGACGGCGCGCCCCCGCCGTTGCCGCCGCAGGCCGACAGCAGGGCGGCGAGCGCGAACGCGGCGGCGCGGGCGGCAGTGAACAGGCGAACTTGCATGAACGCTTGGCGGTGGATGGCAGGCATGGCCATTGAAGCGGATGCCTTGTGGGCCCATCCATACCCCCGACGCAGTATTCACAGCGCCACTGGCCGCGGCTGGCGGGCCGCCGCCCGGCCTCAGCCCGGCAGGGGCCGGCCGTCGTTCGTCGGCGTGGCCGCGGGCGCGCGCGGTTCGGTGAACAGGCGCACGGTGAACACCGCGCCGCTCATGCCGTCGCCGCGGTTGGCCGCGGTGATGCGCCCGCCGTAGCGCTCCACAAGGCCCTGGCTGATCCACAGGCCCAGGCCGTTGCCGTCGTTCTTGGTGGTGAAGAAGGGGCGGAACAGGCGCTCGCGCGTGGCCTCGCTCAGGCCGGCGCCGCCGTCGATCACCTGCAGCTCGGCGCCGCCCTCCACGTCGCGCGTGACCAGGCGCAGGCGGCCGCCCCGGGGCATGGCCTGGATGGCGTTGATCAGCAGGTTGATGATGACCTGCTGCAGTTCCTGCCGGTTGATGCCCACGCCATGCGTGGCGCCGCGCTCGCGCTCCACCGCGATGTCGGTCTGCGACAGCAGGTGGCCCACCAGCACCAGGCAGTCGTCCACCGTGCGGTCCAGTGGCAGCGTGTCGACGTAGCCGGCGTATTCGGTGGGTCGCGCGTACTGCAGCAGCTGCGTGACGATGATGCGCATGCGCTCGACCTGCTGATCGAGCAGGCGCAGCTCGCCCTGAACCGGGTCGGTGGCGCGGCCCAGGGTGTCGCGGATGAGGTCCAGGTTGCCTTGCATCACCGCGATGGGGTTGTTGATCTCGTGCGCGATGCTGGCGGTGAGCTGGCCGATGGCGGCCAGCTTCTCGCTCTTGACGAGCTGCTCCTGCGCGAGCCTCAACGATGCGTTGCTGGCCTGCAGTTCGCGCGTGCGCTCGGCCACCTTGCGGTCGAGCTCGTCGGCCCAGCGCTGCAGGGCCTGGGTTTTCTCGTCGATGGTGTCGAGCAGCTGGTCGAGGTGGCCCGCGAGCGCGCCGAGCTCGTCGCGCGCGGGCAGCGGGCCCACGCGCGCGCCGCCCTGGCCCTGTTCCACGCGCTGCATGGTCAGGTTCATCTGCTGCACCGGCTGGAAGATGCTGCGCGCCCAGCGCAGCGAGAACCAGGCCGAGGCCGCCATCACGCCGCCGAAGATGAGGCCGATGAGCGCCAGCATGGCGTAGCGCACCAGGCGAAAGGGCGCCTCGGTGAAGCCCACGTAGAGCATGCCCACGCGCGCGCCGCTGGCGTCGGCCAGGGGCTCGTAGGCCGAGACGTACCAGTCGTTCACCACGAAGGCCAGGTCCAGCCAGGTGTGGCCCTCGCCGAGCACGGCGCCGCGCACCGCCTGCGATACGCGCGTGCCGATGGCCCGCCGGTCCTGGAACAGGCGCACGTTGGTGGTGATGCGCACGTCGTCGAGGAACAGCGTGGCCGTGCCCTGGCTGTCGAAGGGCAGGGAGCCGGCCGGGTAGACGATGCGGTTGATGTGGTCGATGAAATCCAGGTTCTGGTTGAGCAGCAGGCCGCCGCTCAGCAAGCCCAGGCGCCGGCCCTGCGCGTCGACCACGGGCAGCGTGGCCTGCGCGACCATGGCGCGGTCTTCGGCGCTGCGCTGCGTGGGCGTGGCATTGCGCGTGGGCACCAGGGGGATGTCCAGCCGCGACATCAGGTGCGGCGCCAGGGCGTGCAGCGCGGTGCGGTCGAGCACCAGCAGGCTGGCCTTGGCGCGGTCGCGCCGGGCCTGGATGGACCCCCCCAGCGCGGGCGGCTGCGGCAGCAGGCCGGCGCGCTGGTCCTGCAGGCTCAGGCCGGGCGGCGCGCCGCGCGCCAACGGCAGGCCGTCGTTGCCGTACAGCACGAGGAAGTCGAGCCCCAGCCGCTCGCGTTCGGCCGCCAGGTGCGCGGCGAGCGCGGCCCGTGCGTCGGGCGTGCCCGGGGCCAGTCCGTCGGCCAGCGCGCGCGAATCGGCCACGCCCTGGGTGCCCGAGCCGATCTCGATCAGCACCTGGTCGAAGTAGCCCCGCGCCACCGCCAGGTCGCTGCGCACCTTGGTGATGAGCAGGCGGTCGTAGGCCTGGTCGCTCCACACGGCCAGCGCCAGCACCAGCAGCGGAAAGGCCACCAGCAGCGGCAGCAGCGCCATGGCCAGCAGCTTGTTGCGCACCGAGCCCGCGAGCCAGCGCGGCGCGCGAAGCGCGGCGGGGGGGGATGTCTCTAGCTCGCCCATTCGGCCACGCGCCGCTCCAGGGTGCGGCGCGACACGCCCAGCAACTGCGCGGCGCGGGTCTTGTCGCCCTGCACCGAGTCGAGCACGGAGAGGATGTGCATCTTCTCCAGCGTGTGCAGGTCGGTGGGGCGCTCGGCCGCCGGCGCCTCGGGTGCGCCGGGGTACAGCGCCGACACGTTGAGCGTGCCGAGGATGAGCGAGCGCTCGATCAGGTTGCGCAACTCGCGCACGTTGCCGGGCCAGTCGTACTGCTGCAGGAAGGCCATCTCGGCCTCGCTGATGCGCAGCGGCTCGGCGCCCAGCGTGGGCGCCAGCTGGCCCATGAAGTGCGCCACCAGCGCGGGGATGTCGGCCTTGTGCTCGCGCAGCGGCGGCAGCGCGAGCTCCACCACCTGCAGGCGAAAGTACAGGTCCTTGCGGAAGCGGCCGGCCGCGACCTCGGCGCTGAGCTGGCGGTTGGTGGCGGCGACGATGCGCAGGTTGAGCGGCACCAGCTGCTCGCTGCCCACGGGGCGCACCCGCAGGTCCTCGATGGCGCGCAGCAGCGTGGCCTGGATGGACAGCGGCAGCTCGGCGATCTCGTCCAGGAACAGGGTGCCGCCCTGGGCGTAGTGGAAGAGGCCGTCGCGCGCGCGCGTGGCGCCGGGAAAGGCGCCCTTGGCGTGGCCGAAGAGCTCGCTGGCGATGAGCTCGGGCGAGACGGCCGCGCAGTTCACGGGCACGAAGGGGCCGGCGGCGCGCGCGCCCCGCGCGTGCAGCTCGCGTGCGACCAGTTCCTTGCCGGTGCCCGATTCGCCCTGCAGCAACACGGTGCTGTCCACGCTGGCCACGCGGTCGAGGGAGTCGCGCAGGGCCGCCAGGGACGGCGAGTCGCCCACCAGCGCCGCGCGGTGCACGGTGGCGGGGCCCATGGCGCGGCGCAGCACGAAGTTCTCGCGCCGCAGGCGCGAGCGCTCGTGGCACTGTTTGATGGCGTTGAGGATCTGCGGAACGCGGAAGGGCTTGAGGATGAAGTCGGAGGCGCCGGCGCGCAGGGCTTCGATGGCGGTGTCGAGGTCGGCGAAGGCGGTGATGAGGATGACCTCGCCGGTGTAGCCCTGTTCGCGCAGCTCCTTGAGCCATTCGACGCCGCTCTTGCCGGGCAGGGAGATGTCGAGCACCACGAGGTCCACGTGGTGGCCGCGCAGCCACTCGGCGCCTTCTTCGGCGCTGGTGGCGCTCATGACGAAATGGCAGCGCGGGGCGAGCGTCTTGACCAGGAAGTTGAGCATGCCCTGTTCGTCGTCGACGACCAGGATGGACCAGTTGGGCCAACCATCCAGGGCGCGCTCGGGGCTTGTCGGGGGGGTGATCGTCTCCACCGTTCGATTCTATGAAGCAGGCATGGACGCACCGGTGCGCCGACCGGGCGCGGGACCTCGATGACCCACACGCCCGAGGCCCCGGAGCCTGATCGAATCACTCGGGCATAGGCGCCCCCGACCCTGCGCGGACCGGTGCGTGGGGCGCGACAAGTTGTCGCACTCGCTGGACAACATGGCGCAGGCAAAACCCCGAGTGGTCCTAAGTTCTGCGGGTTTGCCCGCGCTTTGGAGGGATGAATGGGCCTGTGCGGGCCGACATTGCGAGTGGTTCTCATCGATGGTGGCTGGCATGCTTATCGCTAGTCGAGGCGCCACCGCCGCTGGCCCACCTCGGCGCCCGCGCGAGGGTTTCGCGCCTTGGCCAGAGCGCTCATGCACAAGCTTGCATACCCCCAGGGGGCGAAGTAGATTCGCCTTATGCAAGGAGTCCACACGTCTGGTGTGTGGGCCCTGCACACCTGGAGACATGCATGAATGAGTCTTCCCGCTCCGGCCCGGCCGAGGGCCGTTCGCGCCTGAGCCGGCGCACCCTGTTCGCGGGTGCCGGCACCGCCGGTGCCGTGGCCGCCGTGGCCAGCGTGATGCCCGTTGTCCAAGCCCCCGAGAGCGCCGCCATCGAGCCCAAGCCCGCGCCCGAGCGCGGCGGGGGCTACACGCTCAGCGAGCACGTCAAGCACTACTACCGCACCACGCGCCTCTGATCCGGCGCGCGAGAAACAGAGCCTCCCCACGAACGTCCCGTCCGCCGCCCACTGCCCCACGGCATCCCGCGGCGCCCCAGGAGACACACCATGCTGCTGACCAAGAAATCCCCCTCCGCCGCCGGCCGTGGCACGCCGGCGCACGCCACCTTCGTGAACGCCTTGCAGCGCGGCCTGTCGTCCGCGCTGCCCACCATGGACCGCCGCGCCTTCCTGCGCCGCTCCGGTCTCGGGGTGGGCGTGGGCCTGGCCGCTTCGCAGCTCACCCTGGTGAAGAAGGCCCAGGCCGCCTCGGGCGGCTCGATCGACGGCACCGGCAAGATCGAGGTGCGCCGCACGGTGTGCACGCACTGCTCGGTGGGCTGCGCCAGCGACGCCATCGTGGAGAACGGCGTCTGGGTGCGGCAGGAGCCGGTGTTCGACTCGCCGATCAACCTGGGCGCGCACTGCGCCAAAGGCGCCTCGCTGCGCGAGCACGGCCACGGCGAATACCGCTTGCGCTACCCGATGAAGCTGGTCAACGGCAAGTACCAGCGCATCACCTGGGACGAGGCCTACGACGGCATCGTCAAGAAGATGAAGGCCCTGCGCGAGGCCAGCGGTCCGGACGCGGTGTACTTCGTCGGCTCGTCCAAGCACAGCAACGAGCAGGCCTACCTGATGCGCAAGTTCGTGAGCTTCTGGGGCACGAACAACTGCGACCACCAGGCGCGCATCTGCCACTCCACCACGGTGGCGGGCGTCGCGAACACCTGGGGCTATGGCGCGATGACCAACTCGTACAACGACATGCAGAACAGCAAGTGCGCGTTGTACATCGGCTCCAACGCGGCCGAGGCGCACCCGGTCTCGATGCTGCACATGCTGCATGCCAAGGAGAACGGCTGCAAGATGATCGTGGTCGACCCGCGCTTCACACGCACCGCGGCCAAGGCCGACGAGTACGTGCGCATCCGCTCGGGCACCGACATCCCCTTCCTCTTCGGTCTGCTGTACCACATCTTCAAGAACGGCTGGGAAGACAAGCGCTACATCAACGACCGTGTCTATGGCATGGAAGCGGTGAAGGCCGACGTGATGGCCAAGTGGACGCCCGACAAGGTGGAAGAGGCCTGCGGCGTCAAGGAAGAACAGATGGCGCGCGTGGCCGAGATGATGGCCAAGAACCGCCCGTCGACGCTGGTGTGGTGCATGGGCCAGACGCAGCACTCCATTGGCAACGCCATGGTGCGCGCCTCGTGCATCGTGCAACTGGCCCTGGGCAACATCGGCGTGAGCGGTGGTGGCGCGAACATCTTCCGTGGCCACGACAACGTGCAGGGCGCCACCGACGTGGGCCCCAACCCCGATTCGCTGCCGGGCTACTACGGCGTGGCGGCGGGCTCGTGGAAGCACTTCGCCAACGCCTGGGGCGTGGACTACGACTGGATCAAGTCGCAGTATGCCGAGGGCATGATGGAGAAGCCCGGCATCACCGTCTCGCGCTGGATCGATGGTGTGCTGGAGAAAAATGAGCTGATCGACCAGGGTCCGAACATCCGCGGCATGTTCTTCTGGGGCCACGCACCGAACTCGCAGACGCGCGGCCTGGAGATGAAGAAGGCCATGGACGCGCTGGACCTGCTGGTGGTGATCGACCCGTACCCCTCGGCCACCGCGTCGATGGCGGCGATGCCGAGCGACAAGATCAACCCCGAGCGCGAGGTCTACCTGTTGCCCGCGGCCACGCAGTTCGAGACCAGCGGCTCGTGCACCGCGTCCAACCGTTCCCTCCAGTGGCGCGAGAAGGTGATCGACCCGCTGTGGGAGAGCCGCAGCGACCACATGATCATGCATGAGCTGGCGCAGAAGCTGGGCTTCGCGGAGCAGCTCTCCAAGAACTACAAGATGCAGAAGATCAAGGGCCGCGAAGAGCCGATGCCCGAGGACATCCTGCGCGAAATCAACCGCTCGGTCTGGACCATCGGCTACACCGGCCAGAGCCCGGAGCGGCTGAAGGCCCACATGCGCCACATGGACGCCTTCGACGTGAAGACGCTCAAGGCCAAGGGC
This sequence comes from Hydrogenophaga sp. 70-12, assembly GCF_001897365.1. Classification (NCBI taxonomy): domain Bacteria; kingdom Pseudomonadati; phylum Pseudomonadota; class Betaproteobacteria; order Burkholderiales; family Comamonadaceae; genus Hydrogenophaga; species Hydrogenophaga sp. 70-12. The sequence goes on along the minus strand of NZ_MKSS01000034.1, from coordinate 5,873 downwards.
AAGGTGGTCGACAAGGAGACCGGCTATGACCTGTCGGGCGACTACTTCGGCCTGCCCTGGCCCTGCTTCGGCAACCCGGAGATCAAGCACCCCGGCTCGCCCAACCTGTACGACACCTCCAAGCACGTCATGGACGGCGGCGGCAACTTCCGCGCCAACTTCGGCGTGGAGCGCGATGGCGTGAACCTGCTGGCCGAGGACGGCTCGCATTCGCTGGGCGCCGAGATCACCACCGGCTACCCAGAGTTCGACCACGTGCTGCTCAAGAAGCTGGGCTGGTGGGACGACCTGAGCGCCGAGGAAAAGCAGAAGGCCGAAGGCAAGAACTGGAAAACCGATCCCTCGGGCGGCATCCAGCGCGTGTGCATGAAGCATGGCTGCCACCCCTTCGGCAACGCCAAGGCGCGCGCGGTGGTGTGGAACTTCCCGGACGCGATCCCGCAGCACCGCGAGCCCATCTACGGCACGCGCCCGGACCTCATCGCCAAGTACCCCAGCCACGACGACCAGAAGAACCGCTGGCGCCTGCCCATCCTCTACAAGTCGCTGCAGGCGAAGAACGTCGAGGACAAGCTGCCGGAGAAATTCCCGCTCATCATGTCCTCGGGCCGTCTGGTGGAGTACGAGGGCGGCGGCGAGGAGACGCGCTCCAACCCCTGGCTGGCCGAGCTGCAGCAGAACATGTTCGTCGAGATCAATCCGAAGGCGGCGACCGAGCGCGGCATCCGCCAGGGCGAGCAGGTCTGGGTGAGCACGCCCACCGGCGCGCGCATCAAGGTGATGGCGCTGGTGACCGAGCGCGTGGGCCCGGACACGGTGTGGCTGCCCTTCCACTTCTCGGGCCACTGGCAGGGCACCGACATGAAACCCTACTACCCCGATGGCGCTTTCCCCGTGGTGCGCGGCGAGGCGGTCAACACCGCCACCACCTACGGCTACGACATCGTGACGATGATGCAGGAAACCAAGACCACGATCTGCAACGTCGAGAAGGCTTGAGGAGAACACCATGGCACGAATGAAATTCATCTGTGACGCCGAGCGCTGCATCGAGTGCAACGGCTGCGTCACCGCCTGCAAGAACGAGCACGAGGTGCCCTGGGGCGTGAACCGCCGCCGCGTCATCACCCTCAACGACGGCGTGCCCGGCGAGAAGTCGATCTCGGTGGCCTGCATGCACTGCAGCGACGCGCCCTGCATGGCGGTCTGCCCGGTGAACTGCTTCTACCGCACCGACGAGGGGGTGGTGCTGCACGACAAGGACGTTTGCATCGGCTGCGGCTACTGCTCCTACGCCTGCCCCTTCGGCGCGCCGCAGTTCCCCTCGCAGGGCACCTTCGGCGTGCGCGGCAAGATGGACAAGTGCACTTTCTGCGCCGGCGGCCCCGAGGCCAACGGCAGTCAGGCCGAGTTCGAGAAGTACGGCCGCAACCGCCTGGCCGAAGGCAAGCTGCCGGCCTGCGCCGAGATGTGCTCCACCAAAGCCCTGCTGGCCGGCGACGGCGACACCGTGGCCGACATCTTCCGCACCCGCGTGATCACGCGCGGCAAGGGCGCGGAGGTGTGGGGCTGGGGCACGGCTTACGGCACCGCCGAAGGGAAAAAATCGTGATGAAACGCCTGACCCTCAGCTCTCTGGCGATGGTGGCCCTGCTGGGCCTGGCGGCCTGCGGCGAGAAGCCGCAGGAGATGAACGCCAACGGTGTAAAGCAGGACAACGCGGCCTACAGCGGCGTTGGACAAAGCCAGTACTCGCAACCGGGCTGGAAGGCCGGCGACAAGGGCAACTGGGAGCAGCAGCTCAAGGCGCGCGCCCAGTACGGCCAGAACGACTACGTGCGCATCGGCGCGCAGCAGAAGTAAAGGCGACGGCCATGCACAAGCAAGCAACCCCACGCTGGCGGGCCGGACTCGCGGCGCTGCTGCTGGGTCTGGGCGCGGTCTCGGCCTGGGCACAGGCGCCCAAGCCGGTGCCGGACGATCCCGCGCCGGCGAGCCAGCAGGCGGCGCCCGCGGGGCAGGGTGGCATCAAGAGCCAGAACATCTTCGATATCCGCCCCGACGCCGACACCGACCCGAACTACGCCGGCCAGAGCAACGCCGAGCGGCGCAAGGTGCAGCCCGGCAACAACGCGCCCATGTGGCACGACGTGAGCAAGGGCGTGACCGGCCAGACCATGCTGCCGTACCCCGAGTACGGCAACCTGATCCAGGGCTTCGTGCAGTACCCAGGCTCCAAGCTGACCACCGCCGGCGAGGCCTGGCGCCAGGTGCGCAACAACTGGATCATTCCCTATGGCGGCTCGCTGCTGCTGATCGTGCTGGTGGCGATTGCGCTGTTCTATTTCGCCAAGGGTTCGATCAAGCTGCACGGGCAGGAGACCGGTCGCAAGATCGAGCGCTTCACCTACTTCGAGCGCGCGGCGCACTGGGTCAACGCCATCGCCTTCGTCGCGCTGGCCGTCTCCGGCATCGTCATGGCCTTCGGCAAGTTCTTCCTGCTGCCCGTCATCGGCAGCACGCTGTTCGGCTGGCTCACCTACGCGCTGAAGAACCTGCACAACTTCGTCGGCCCGCTGTTCGCGGTGTCGCTGGTGGTGGTGATCTTCACCTTCATCAAGGACAACCTGCCCGCCAAGGGTGACCTGGTCTGGCTGCTCAAGGGCGGTGGCCTGCTCAGCGGCAAGGAAGTGCCCTCGCACCGCTTCAACGCGGGCGAGAAAGTGGTGTTCTGGGCTGGTGTGTTCTTCTTCGGCCTCGTCGTGGTGGGGTCCGGCCTGTTCCTGGACAAGCTGCTGCCGGCGGTGGAGTTCACGCGCGCCAACATGCAGGTGGCCCACATGATCCACGCCACGGCCGCGGCGCTGATGATGGCGCTGTTCCTGGGCCACATCTACCTGGGCACCATCGGCATGAAGGGCGCCTACAAGGCCATGAAGACCGGCTACGTGGACGAGACCTGGGCCAAGGAACACCACGCGCTGTGGTACGACGACATCAAGGCCGGCAAGATCCCCGCCCAGCGCACGGCGAACAAGCCCGAGGGCGCGTCCGGCCAGCCGGCGAAGGCCTGAGCGTTTCAGGAGACAGACCGCATGAGCATCCAGAAAATCGCCATCGCCGTGGGCCTGCTGGCCGCGGCCACCCTGGCCCAGGCCAAGCTGCCGGCACCGCCGCCGCCCACGCCCGAGGCCGCCGCCAAGGCCGACGAGGCCAAGGCCAAGGCCGCGTACAACACCAAGCTCGACGCCTACAAGCTGTGCAAGGCCATGGACAAGGCGGCGGCCAACTACTTCAAGACCACCGCAGGCGCGGGCAAGCAGCCCTCGGCGGGCGCGCCGGCCTGCACGGACCCGGGTCCCTTCTCCTACGTGCCGCCCAAGCCGGCCGAAGCGGCGGGCGCGCATTCGCCCGCGGCACCGGCGACCAGCCCGCCCAGCAACCAGGCGCCGGCCGGCGCGCCCACGCCCAAGAAGCCGTAAGCGCCGCGCGCCGCCGCCGGCCCCCATGCCCCCGCGCGGGGCAGCGCCAAAGGCCGCACCCCCGGGTGCCGGCCTTTTTCTTTAGTAGTCTCGCCCCATGCGCCTGCCCCAACTGACCGAGGCCCGTGCCCCGCTGACCGAGTCCATCGACGCGCTGGACGAGTTCGGCCAGCCCCGCGCCATCCACATCCCCGCCGAACGCGACCTGACGGTCTACGTCGACAAGCGCGAGCTGGTCACGCTCATGACCCTGGGCGCGCGGCCCGAGTGGCTCACGCTGGGCTACCTGCTCAACCAGCGGCTCATCGGCTCGGTGGACGACATACAGTCCATCACCGTCGACTGGGAGGTGAACGCCGCGAGCGTGAAAACCCGCCACGGCATCGCCCGCATCGAGGAGCGCACGGCCCGGCGGGTGGTGACCACCGGCTGCGGCCAGGGCAGCGTGTTCGGCGGGCTCATGGACGACCTGGACCGCATCCGGCTGCCCGAGGGGGTGCTGCGCCAGTCGCAGGTCTACGCCATCGTGGACGCGATCCGGGTGAAGGAGAGCACCTACAAATCGGCCGGCTCCGTGCACGCCTGCGCACTGTTCCGCGGCACCGAGCTGGCGCTGTTCGTGGAAGACGTGGGCCGCCACAACGCGGTGGACACCATCGCCGGCTGGCTGGCCCTTCAGGACGACGCGCCGCGCGCAGGCGGCGACACGCTCGACAAGGTCTTCTACACCACCGGCCGCCTGACCAGCGAGATGGTCATCAAGAGCGCCCAGATGGGCGTGGCGGCGGTGATCTCGCGCAGCGGCATCACGCAGATGGGCCTGCAGGTGGCGCGCCGCGTGGGCCTGTGCGCGGTGGGCCGGGCCACCAACAAGCACTTCCTGTGCTACGCCAACCCGCAGCGGCTGGTGTACGACGCGGTGCCGGCGGCGGCGCCGCAGCCCATGCGCGGCTGATCAGGCCGCGCGGCCCGATGGGCCACCTCGCGACTTACCACATGGACCAGGCCGCATACGGCGGCCTGTAGTCGCCTAACGGCGCGCGTATTGTCGGCCGCTGACTTGGCGAACTGATCCGCGAAGCCATGGGATGTGCAGTGGTGCCCGGCGCCTCACGGCAAACGACGATAGACGTATCAGATGCTGGACGTTACAAACCGACCACGTCCGGTGAAAGCCAACAGGCCTTTCAACCGCGACCGACAGGGAGGGGGAAACACATGAACGCATGGTGCGATGCCATGGCGCGTGTTGGCGCCGGCCGATTGATCGCGGGCGCTCAAAAGCCGATGGGTGAGTTCGGTGGCTGGGAAATGGCCTGGCGTGGGCTATGGCCCAACGGCTTGTCTTCGCTGGTGCTACCGGAGGTGGTGGATGAGGGAGGCCATCCGCTGGTGATCGGCGAGGGCGTACTCGCGTTGCCGCAGATGAACAGCTCGGGGATGGTGAGGAACCTGTGGGCAGCGATGAGCCTGTCGGGCACGCAGGTTGATGAGTTGGAGGCGGCGCTTTGAGGGCCCAACGCGCGTATGCGGAGCTATTCGAAAGTAATTCGAATGGAAATCTCAAGGAGAGAATAATGAGGAAATCAATTCAATTTGCCGTTATGGTGATTGTTTGTGCCATTTCGGCAGGGCAAGCAATGGCGGGCGAAGATAGAGCCTTCGAGGATGCGCGCTTGAAGCTGTGTAAAGAGTTGCGCGAAATGCTCGTGCAGAAGAACCAATGCTCTGGCGAGCAAGACTGCACCGCCCGACAACTACTGTTCTGCAGTCCGGCGAAAAGCGGGCTGAGCTTTCAATTGTGGGGTGTTCAGGACAAGGCCGCACATGCAGAGGCTATTGCCATCATTGGGCGTGAGTTCGCGCAGCAAGGCGGTCAAATGAATGCCAAACTTGTGGCGTATTCCAATGACAAGAAGACTTCGTTGGCCACATCATTCTGGGAAAAGAACAAGGTCATTCTGGAAGTTGATTTTCAAGGAGGAAAGTAATGTCCAGCATCGAACTGCGTGTGGATGTTGGTGGGGCAGATTGGATTCCTCACACCTTCATTGTAGTGACCGGGCCCGATGGTCTGGAGCGTGGTTATGGCTTTGCGCCAGCAGTCTCTGGACAACTGACCGGCGAGGGCAAGATATTTGATGACACTGCGCACGAGTATTCGTCTACGACAGGAAAAATCCCAATCGATGCTGAGGGGTGTCTGAGGCTGATGGAATATGTTGAGAAATCGACGAACAATCCGCCAGATTACTATCTTCCGTATGGTGCGCAATGTTCGAATTGGGCATTTCTCGCGCTGACGGAGGCAGGGATAGACGCGGCTGCGAGTCCGAACTTGGTGCCCGATTGGTTTTTGCGTGACGTTTTTGAGACCATTGTCTGGAACCC
>NZ_MKSS01000033.1:0-22691 GCF_001897365.1 Hydrogenophaga sp. 70-12 | reverse complement strand
TTCTGCGGCGCGTAGCGGGTGCCGTCGAACTTGGACGGGTCGTTGGGCCCGGCGATGGCGGCGCCGCTGAACAGCAGGCTGGCGAACAGGGGCGCGAGGGCGCGGCGGGTGAGGGGCATGGGGAGAGTCTCCGACAGTGTTGGAATGGGGGATCAACCAAGGGCTGAGCCGCCGACTGTAACGGGGCCGGTGGGAGGCGCTGGCGGAGACGGTGAGATTCGAACTCACGGACCCTTGCGGGTCGGCAGTTTTCAAGACTGCTGGTTTAAACCACTCACCCACGTCTCCGCAGAGGCTGGGATTCTAGTGCGCCGCGTCCGACAGCACACAGGGCCGGCGGGCCGAGGCTTTCAGGCCGGCTGCGCCGCCTTCAGCAGGCCGCGCGTTTCGATGAAGCGCACCACCTCGTCCAGGCCTTCGCGGGTCTTGAGGTTGGTCATCACCCAGGGCCGGCGCTGGGCGTCGGGGCGCATGCGCGCGGTGTCGGCCCTCATCACCTCCAGGTCGGCACCCACGTGCGGCGCCAGGTCGGTCTTGTTGATGACGAAGAGGTCGCTCTTGGTGATGCCGGGGCCGCCCTTGCGCGGGATCTTCTCGCCGGCCGCCACGTCGATGACATAGATGGTGAGGTCGCTCAGCTCGGGGCTGAAGGTGGCGGCCAGGTTGTCGCCGCCGCTTTCCACGAAGACGATGTCGGCCTCTGGAAAGCGCTCCAGCATGCGGTCGATGGCCTCGAGGTTGATGGAGGCGTCCTCGCGGATGGCGGTGTGCGGGCAGCCGCCCGTTTCCACGCCCAGGATGCGCTCGGCCGGCAGCGCGCCGCTCACGGTGAGCAGGCGCTGGTCTTCCTTGGTGTAGATGTCGTTGGTGATGGCGATGAGGTCGTGGCGTTCGCGCATGGCCTTGCACAGCATCTCCAGCAGGGTGGTCTTGCCCGAGCCCACCGGGCCGCCGATGCCCACGCGCAGCGGGGGCAGGGGCTTGGTGCGGTTCGGGATGTGGTGCAGTGGTGTTGTGTTCATGATCGGAACAGGCGTGAGTACTGGGTTTCGTGGCGCGCCGAGAGGATGGCGAGCATGGGGGTAAAGGCCTGGCGCTGGTCGTCGGTGCCGCGCGCGATGGCCTCGTCGACGGCGGCGGGGATCTCGCCCACGAGGCGCGCGAGCAGGCGCTGGCCCATGCCCTGGCCCAGGGGCACGGCCTTGATGGCGGCCTGCACCATGTTCTCGGCCCAGCCGAAGGCCAGGCCGATGAGGGCCTCGCGCACGCTGGCCTCGCCCTGCGCGGCGGCGCAGGCGGCGGCCAGGGGCCAGGTGGGCGGGTTCAGCCCGGCCCGCGTCAGCGCGGCGCGCACGGCTTCGCCGTGTTCGCCCAGGGCCTGGGCCCAGGCGAGCAGGGACCGGCCCATCTGCTCGGTCTGCAGGCGCAGTTCGCTGGTTTCGCGCGTGTTCAGCACCCATTGGTTCAGGGCGCGCACGCGGTCCAGGTCGTGCGCGCGCCAGGCGCCCACGGCCTCGGCCATCACCGCCAGGTCGCTGCGGGACTGGCCCAGGTGCAGTTGGTCGATGAGCCAGTTGGCCACGCCGGCCTCGTCTTTGGCCAGGCCGGCGTCGATCGCGGCCTCCAGGCCTTCGGAGTAGGAGAAGCCCCCCACCGGCAGGGCCGGCGAGGCCAGCCACAGCGTGCGCAGCAGGCCCGCGTCAGTGGTCGTGCGGATGGCCGTGGTGGTGCTCATGGGGGGCGTGGCCGTGCGAATGGCCGTGCGAGTGGCCAGGCGAATGGCCGTGGTCCTGCCCGCCGTAGGCCCCGCCCTCGGGCTCGAAGGCCTCGCTCACTTCGGTCACGTCCAGGTGCAGGGCGCGCAGCATCTCGGCCAGCACGTGGTCGGGCTCGATTTTCAGGTGATCGGGCTTCAGTTCGATGGGCACATGGCGGTTGCCCAGGTGGTAGGCCGCGCGCATCAGGTCAAAGGCCTGCGCCGCCTGGGGGTGCGCCGGGCAGGCGGTGATGCGCAGCACCGGCTGGGGCGCGGCGATCACGCGCACCAGCTCGCCCTCGGCCGTGAGCAGCGCGTCGCCACCGCGCACCACGCGGCCGCGCGGCAGGAAGACCGCGAGCGCGCGGCCGTCGCTCAGCACGGTGTCGAAGCGGCTCTTCTGGCGCACGTCCCAGTCGAGCTCGACCGTGGGCGCGCGCTTGAGCAGCACGGACGCCAGGCCCTGGCCCTGGGCGATGAGTCGGGAGGCGTGCAGCATCAGAACAGGAAGTAGCGCTGCGCCAGGGGCAGCGCGGTGGCGGGTTCGCAGGTGAGCAACTGGCCGTCGGCGCGCACGCGGTAGGTCTGGGCGTCGATCTCCATGGTGGGCAGCCAGGCGTTGTGCACCATGTGGGTCTTGTTCACGCCGCGGCAGCCCCGCACGGCGGACAGGGTCTTGCGCAGGCCATAGCGCTCACCCACGCCGGCGTCCAGCGCGGCCTGCGAGACGAAGCTCAGGCTGCCGCGCGCGAGCGCGCCGCCGTAGGCGCCGAACTGCGGGCGAAAGTGCACCGGCTGCGGCGTGGGAATGGAGGCGTTGGGGTCGCCCATGGCGGCCAGCGCGATGCTGCCGCCCTTGAGCACGATGAAGGGCTTGACGCCGAAGAAGGCCGGCTTCCACAGCACCAGGTCGGCCCACTTGCCCGCCTCCAGCGAGCCCACGGTGTGCGAGATGCCGTGGGCGATGGCGGGGTTGATGGTGTACTTGGCGATGTAGCGCTTGACGCGGAAGTTGTCGTGGCGCGACGGGTCTTCGGGCAGGGTGCCGCGCTGCAGCTTCATCTTGTGTGCGGTCTGCCAGGTGCGCAGGATCACCTCGCCCACGCGGCCCATGGCCTGGCTGTCGCTGCTCATCATGCTGATGGCGCCCAGGTCGTGCAGGACGTCCTCGGCCGCGATGGTTTCCTTGCGGATGCGGCTCTCGGCGAAGGCCAGGTCCTCGGGGATGGCGGCGTCCAGGTGGTGGCACACCATGAGCATGTCGACGTGTTCGTCGAGCGTGTTCACGGTGTAGGGCATGGTGGGGTTGGTGGAGGAGGGCAGGAAGTTCTTCTCGCCCACCACGCGCAGGATGTCGGGCGCGTGGCCGCCGCCCGCGCCTTCGGTGTGGAAGGCGCACAGGGTGCGGCCCTTCGTGGCCTCGATGGTGTTCTCCACGAAGCCCGATTCGTTGAGCGTGTCGCTGTGGATGGCGACCTGGGTGTCGGTCTCCTCGGCCACGGCCAGGCATTGGTCGATGGCCGCGGGCGTGGTGCCCCAGTCCTCGTGCAGCTTGAGGCCGATGACGCCGGCGTGGACCTGTTCGCGCAGCGCGTCGGGCCGGCTGGCGTTGCCCTTGCCGAGGAAGCCGATGTTCATGGGCAGGCCATCGGCCGCCTGCAGCATGCGCTCGATGTGCCAGGGCCCGGGCGTGCAGGTGGTGGCGAAGGTGCCCGTGGCCGGGCCGGTGCCGCCGCCCAGCATGGTGGTCACGCCCGAGGCCAGGGCTTCGTCGACCTGCTGCGGGCAGATGAAGTGGATGTGGCTGTCGATGCCGCCGGCGGTGACGATCAGGCCTTCGCAGGCGATGACCTCGGTGCCGGGGCCGATGACGATGTCCACGCCGGGCTGCGTGTCGGGGTTGCCGGCCTTGCCGATGGCGGCGATGCGCCCGTCCTTGAGGCCGATGTCGGCCTTGACGATGCCCCAGTGCTCGACGATGAGGGCGTTGGTGAGCACGGTGTCGACGGCGCCCTGCGCGCGCGAGCGCTGCGACTGCGCCATGCCGTCGCGGATGGTCTTGCCGCCACCGAACTTCACTTCTTCGCCGTAGCCGCCCGCGGCCAGGGTGAAGTCGCGCTCGACCTCGATAATCAGGTCGGTGTCGGCCAGTCGCACGCGGTCGCCCACGGTGGGGCCGAACATGTCGGCGTAGGCGCGTCGTCCAATGCTCGCCATCAGAGGGGTCCTTGTAGGAGGCCGCGAAAGCCGAACACCACGCGGTCGCCGGCGTAGTCCACCAGTTCCACCGTGCGCTGCTGGCCGGGCTCGAAGCGCACGGCGGTGCCGCTGGCGATGTTCAGGCGTTTGCCGCGCGCGGCGGCGCGGTCGAAGTCGAGCGCGCCGTTGGTTTCGGCGAAGTGGTAATGCGAGCCGACCTGGATGGGCCGCGTCGCGGTGTTCTTCACCACCAGCGTGAGCGCGGGCCGCCCTGGGTTGAGGGCGTGCTCGCCCTCGGCGATGAGGTATTCACCGGGTGTCATGGCCGTCAACCCGCGAGCAGGCCCCAGCCCATGTTCAGGCCCATCAGGGCCACCACGGCGCCGGCCGCGCGCGTCCACCACACGCTGTGGTGCCGCAGCCGCCGGCCCAGGGCGATGCCGGCCCCGTGGAGCAGGGCCGTGCCCGCCACCATGCCGGCCAGGGCGGCCAGCCCGCCGAGTTCCTGTCCGTGCGCCGCGCCGTGGAACAGCGCGAAGCCGCCCACCAGCAGCGCGCCCGCCGCCTCCGGCAGCCTCGCGCGCGCCGCCAGCAGCAGGCCCACCACCAGCAGCGAAGCCGCGATCATGGGTTCGACGGCGGGGAATCCAATGCCCCCGTGCGCGAGCAGGGCGCCGGCCAGCAGCGTGAGCGCGAAGGCGAGGGGGGCGGTCCAGGCACGGCGCGTGGTGGCCGCGCTCCACACGCCCACGGCCACCATCGCGGCCAGGTGGTCTGGGCCGGTGATGGGGTGCAGCAGGCCGGCGAAGAAACCGTGGTGGCCGTGGCCATCGGCCCCCACGTGGGCCAGGGCGATCGATCCCGTGCCCGCGAGTGCGGCGGCGCCCAGGGCCTTGATCCAGTGGTGTTGTGTCATGCGTGTGTCTCCTCGTTCATGGAATCGGTTGGTGGACGGTGACCAGCTTGGTGCCATCGGGGAAGGTGGCTTCTACCTGGATGTCGGGAATCATCTCGGCCACGCCGTCCATCACGTCGGCGCGCGTGAGCACCTCGCGGCCCGCGCTCATGAGCTGCGCCACGGTCCGGCCGTCGCGCGCGCCCTCCATCACGGCGGCGGTGATCAGGGCGATGGCCTCGGGGTGGTTGAGCTTGAGGCCGCGCGCGCGGCGGCGCTCGGCCAGCAGGGCGGCGGTGAAGATGAGCAGCTTGTCCTTCTCGCGCGGGGTCAGGTCCATGGGGGTCGATTTCTCCTGCGGGCCGGGTCAGCAAGACGCATACCCGGTGAGGGTAGTGGCATGAAAGCTGCAGCGCCAGCCCCGTGAACGCCTCGCCCGCCGATCCCGCCGCCGCCGCGCCCGACGCCCCGCAGCGCATCATCAAGGTGCGGCGCGACTACAACAGCTGGGTCGGCAGCGAGACCCTGGAAGACTACGCGCTGCGCTACACGCCGCAGCGCTTTCGCAAGTGGAGCGAATGGCGGGTGGCCAACACCGCCTTCGGCGTGGCCTCCTTCCTGGTGCTGGAAGCGGTGGGCGCCACATTGCTGCTCAGCGTCGGCTTCACCAATGCGGCGCTGGCCATCCTCGCCACGGGCCTGATCATCTTCCTCGCCGGCCTGCCCATCAGCGTCTATGCGGCGCGCCACGGCGTGGACATGGACCTGCTCACGCGCGGCGCGGGCTTCGGCTACATCGGCTCGACCATCACCTCGCTCATCTACGCCTCCTTCACCTTCATCTTCTTCGCGCTGGAGGCCGCCGTCATGGCCTACGCGCTGGAGCTGGCGCTGGACATCCCGCCCGCCTGGGGCTACCTGATCTGCGCGCTGGTGGTGATTCCGCTGGTGACGCACGGGGTGTCGGCGATCAGCCGCTTCCAGATGTGGACCCAGCCGCTGTGGCTGGTGATGATGGTGGTGCCGTTCGTGGCCGTCGCGGTGCACGCGCCCGCGACCTTCCGCGAGGTGGTGCACTACGCGGGTGCGTCCGGCACCGCGATGGGCTTCGACTGGCACCTGTTCGGTGCGGCACTCACGGTGGGCATCGCGCTGATCACGCAGATGGGCGAGCAGGCCGACTACCTGCGCTTCATGCCGGCGCGCCAGCCCGGCCGGGGCCTGCGCTGGTGGGCGGGGGTCATCGCCGGCGGGCCGGGCTGGGTGCTGATCGGGGTGCTCAAGATGCTTGGCGGCGCGCTGCTCGCCTACCTGGCCATCCGCCACAGCGTGCCGGCCGAGCGCGCTGTCGACCCGAACCAGATGTACCTGGCCGCCTACGACTTCCTGCTGCCCCATGGCTGGGCGGTGGCGGCCACGGCGCTGTTCGTGGTGGTCTCGCAGCTCAAGATCAACGTCACCAACGCCTACGCGGGGTCGCTGGCCTGGAGCAACTTCTTCTCGCGCCTCACGCACAGCCACCCGGGCCGCGTGGTCTGGGTGGTGTTCAACACCTTCATCGCCTTCCTGCTGATGGAGATGAACGTGTTCCAGGCCCTGGGCCAGGTGCTGGGCGTGTACGCCAACATCGCCATCGCCTGGATCATGGCCGTGGTGGCCGACCTGATCGTCAACAAGCCCCTGGGCCTGAGCCCGCCCGGCATCGAGTTCAAGCGCGCCCACCTGTACGACATCAACCCCGTGGGCGTGGGCGCCATGGCGCTGGCCTCGGTGGTGTCGATCACCGCGCACCTGGGCGTGATGGGGCCCACGGCCGAGGCCTTCTCGGCCGTGATCGCGATGGTCACGGCCTTCCTGGCCGCGCCGGCGATCGCCTGGCTGACCCGGGGGCGCTTCTATCTCGCGAGGCCGTCTGGCCCGCAGACACCGCAGAGCCGGCGCCGCCAGGCCGCCGGTGTGGCCCCCATTCAAGTGGGCGGGGCCAGCGCTGCCGCCGGGGGCGTCTGCGTCATCTGTGAACAGGTCTACGAAGGGCCCGACATGGCCCATTGCCCGGCCTACCAGGGGCCCATCTGCTCCCTGTGCTGCACGCTGGACGCGCGCTGCGGCGACCTGTGCAAGCCGCACGCGCGCCTGTCGGTGCAGTGGAACGGCGCCCTGCGCCGCCTCTTGCCCCGGCGGGCCTGGCCCTACCTGGACGCCGGCCTGGCGCACTACCTGCTGCTCATGCTCATCGTGGCGCCGCTGCTGGCGGCCGTGCTCGGGCTGCTGTACCGGCAGGAGGTGCAGTCCCTGGCGGCGACCCTGGGTGGCGGCAGCGCCTCCCTGCTCGACACCGCGCTGCGCTCGGGCTTCCTGCGCGTGTACGCCGTGCTGCTGCTGATCGCCGCCACGGTGGCCTGGTGGCTGGTGCTGGCGCACAAGAGCCGCGAGGTGGCGCAGGAGGAGTCGAACCGGCAGACCCACCTGCTGATGCGGGAGATCGAGTCGCACCGCCGCACCGACGAGGCCCTGCAGCAGGCGCGCCACGCGGCCGAGCAGGCCAACCAGGCCAAGACGCGCTACATCAGCACCATCAGCCACGAACTTCGCACGCCGCTCAACAGCATCCTGGGCTACGCGCAGCTGCTGCAGGAGGACAGCGGCCTGGCGCCGCACCGCGCCCAGGCCATCCGGGTCATCCACCGCGGCGGCGAACACCTGCTGTCGCTCATCGAGGGCACGCTGGACATCGCGCGCATCGAGGCCGGCAAGTTCGCGCTCGACGTCAAACCCATGGCCTTCGCGGCCACGCTGGCCGAGGTGGCGGGCCTGTTCGAGCTGCAGGCCGCGGCCAAGGGCCTGCGCTTCGTCTACGACACCGACGGCCGCCTGCCCGAGGCCGTGCGCGCCGACGACAAGCGCGTGCGCCAGATCCTCATCAACCTGCTCGGCAACGCGGTGAAGTTCACGCAGACGGGCGAGGTGCGCCTTCGCGTGCGCCACGCGCGCGAAATGGCGCACTTCGAGGTGCACGACACCGGTCCCGGCATGGGCAGCGCCGATGTCGAGCGCGTGTTCGAGCCCTTCGCGCGCGGCGCGGGCGAGGCCGGTGAACGTTCTGGCGTGGTCGGCACCGGCCTGGGCCTGACCATCGCCAAGATGCTGACCGACCTGATGGGGGGTGAGCTCAGCGTGCGCAGCGCGCCGGGCCAGGGCAGCGTGTTCACCGTGCGCCTGTTCCTGCCCGAGATGCGCGGTGCGCTGCCCGTGCGCGAGCGCCTGGAGCTGCCGGCGGGCTACGAGGGCGAGCGCTGCCGCGTGCTGGTGGTGGACAACGAGGAGGCCGACCGCGAGCTGCTGCAGCGTTGGCTGGAGCCGCTGGGCTTCGAGGTGCAGCTGGCGCGCAGCGGCGACCACGCGCTGGAACTGCTGGCCGGCCTGCGACCCGGCGAGGCGCGCGCGCCGCACGCGGTGTTTCTCGACCTCGCCATGCCCGGCATCGACGGCTGGGAGACGCGCCGGCGCCTGCGCGCCGCCGGCTGGGCCGGGGTGCCGCTGGCCATCGTCTCGGCCAACGCCTTCGACAAGGGCCTGCACAGCGAACTGGGGCCCGGCGAGGCCCTGGCGCCGCAGGACTTCTTCGTCAAGCCGGTGCGGCGTTCGGAACTGCTGGCCTGGCTGGCGCAACGGCTGAACCTGCGCTGGACCGAGGCGGCCGCGGCGCCCGAGCCACCGCCGCTGGCGCGGCCCGAGGCAGCGCTCCCGGCGCGTGAGGAGATCGCGCCGCTGCTGGAACTGGTGCGCCTGGGCTACACGCGCGGCATCCTGCAGTGGCTGGACGACTGGGTGCGGCGGCGGCCGGAGCGCGCGGGTCAGGCCGCCGCGCTGGCCACGCTGGCGCGTGAGTTTCGTTTCGAGGCCATCGAACGGCAGCTGGGGCAGGACCGTGTCTGAGGCCATCGACCCGCAGCGCCTGTCGCCCCGCCTGCCGCGCGGTGAGCACCGCGTGGTGCTGCTGGTCGACGACGCGCCCGACAACCTGGCGCCCTTGCACGACGCGCTGGACGGCGCCGGCTACACCGTGCTCGTGGCGCTCGACGGCGAGAGCGCCATCCGCCGCGCGCAGCAGGCCCTGCCCGACATGGTGCTGCTCGACGCGCTGATGCCCGGCATCGACGGCTTCGAGGTGGCGCGCCGCCTCAAGGCCGATGCGCTGACGGCCGCCACGCCCATCATCTTCATGACCGGCCTGACCGAGCCCGAGCACCTGGAGGCCGCGTTCGAGGCCGGTGGCGTGGACTACGTGACCAAGCCGGTCAAGCCGCGCGAGGTGATGGCCCGCATGGCCCTGCACCTGCGCCAGGCGCGCCAGGCCCGCGACGGCGCGCGCGAGCGCAGCCAGGCGCGCCACGCGCTCGACGCCTTCGGCTACGCCACCATCACCGTGCGCGCCAGCGACGGCCGCCTGCTGTGGCAGACACCGCTCGCGCGCGAGCTGCTGCGCCAGCACGGCGGCGGCGATTCGGTGCACGCGCCCGAGGCGGTGCTGCACTGGCTGCGCCGCCACCTGGCCGACGCCCAGGCCCTGCGCGAGCCGCCCCGGCTCACGCTGCAGAACGGTCCGCGCCGCCTGAGTTTTCGCCTGCACCAGCGCGTGGGCGACGAGGACGGCGATCCCCTGGGCCAGGGCGACTGGCTGATCGTGATGCAGGAGACCTCGGACGAATCCGCCTTCAGCGCGCTGTCGCAGGCCTTCGGCCTGACCGCGCGCGAGGCCGAGGTGCTCTACTGGGTCGTCAAGGGCAAGATCAACCGCGACATCGCCGACATCCTGGGCGCCAGCCCGGCCACGGTGAAGAAGCACCTGGAGCGCATCCACGCCAAGATGGGCGTGGAAACGCGCACGGCGGCGGCGGCGATGGCGATGCAGCGGGTGCGGCAGCTGGAGACGCTGAGGGGCTGAGGGGCGGGCCGCGCTTGGCGGACAATTCGCGTTCGCCGCCCCGTTCCCGCCATGCGACTGCGCACCAAGATCCTCCTGCTGGCCATCCTGCCGATGCTGGCCGCGCTCGCGCTCATCGCCCTGGCCGTGCAGCAGCAGGAGCGCGCGCTGGCGCAGCGCGAGCACGCCCTGGTCGAGCGCGCCTACATGGACGCGCGGCGCAGCGAGCTGCGCAGCTATGTGGACCTGGCCGTGAGCACGGTGCAGCCGCTCTACGACCGGCGCGGCGGCGAGGCGGAGCGGGAACAGGCCCTGCGCCTGCTGGCCTCGCTCGACTACGGCCCCGACGGCTATTTCTTCGTCTACGACCTCCAGGGCAAGGTGCTGATGCATTCGCGCCAGACCGAACTCGTGGGCCAGAACCTGTGGGAGCTGCGCGACCCGCAGGGCCGGCCCACCATCCAGCGCCTGATCGCCCAGGCGCGCGCGGGCGGCGGTTTCGTCGACTACCTGTGGCAACAGCCCTCCAGCGGCCTGGTCAAACCCAAGCTGGGCTACGTCATCGCGCTCGAGCGCTGGGGCTGGATGATGGGCACCGGGCTCTACCTCGACGGCATCCAGGCCACGCTGTCGCAGCTGGAGCGCGAGGCCAACCGCAACATCGCCACCACGCTGCTGTGGATCGCCGGCATCGCAGGCTTCGGCATCGCCCTCATCAGCGCCAGCGGCCTGGCGCTCAACCTCAGCGAGCAGCGCGTGGCCGAGAACAAGCTGCGCCTGCTCGCGCGCCAGGTGCAGCAGTCGCAGGAGGACGAGCGCGCGCGCCTGGCGCGCGAGCTGCACGACGGCGTCAGCCAGACCCTGGTGTCGAGCAAGCTGCTGGTGGAGGCGGGCGCGGCCGATGGCGATCGCGAGTCCCTGGCGCGCGCCCTGCGCCAGCTCGAGAACAGCCTGGTGGAGGTGCGGCGCATCTCGCACCGCCTGCGCCCCGCCTTGCTCGACAACCTGGGCCTGCCCGCCGCGCTGCAGCACCTGGCGCGCGAGGTCGAAGACGCCAGCGGCCTGGCGGTGGCCGTGCGCCTGGAGGGCGCGCCGCGCGAGCTGGGCGACGAGGTCAAGACGGCGCTGTTTCGCATCGCCCAGGAGGGCCTGACCAATGTGGTCAAGCACGCGCAGGCCCGCCAGGTCGAGTTGCTGCTGGGCTTTGGCGCCGGTGGCGCGCTGCGCCTGAGCCTGACCGACGACGGCCGCGGCTTCGACGAGCAGGCCGTGCAGCTCGACCCGGAGCGCGGTATTGGCCTGCGCAACATGCGCGAGCGCCTGGCGGCCATCGGCGGGCGCCTGCGCATTCAGTCCGCGCCCGGCCATGGCACCCAGCTGGAGGCCGCGCTGCCCGCCTGAGCCGTCCCATGAACGCCCCCGACACGCCCATCCGCATCCTGCTCGTCGATGACCACCCCATGGTGCGCGAGGGCCTGCGCGCGCGCCTGTCCAGCGTGCCGCGCCTGCAGGTGGTGGGCGAGGCGGGCGACGCCGCCGAGGCCCTGCGCCAGCTCGAACTGAGCCTGCCCGACGTGGTGCTGCAGGACGTGGGCCTGAAGGACGGCAACGGCATCGACCTGGTGCAGGCCATGCTGGCGCATCAGCCCACGCTGCGCGTGCTGATGTTCAGCATGTACGACAACCCCGAGTACGTGCAGCGCGCCTTGCTGGCGGGCGCGCGCGGCTACGTGCTCAAGGAAACGCCGGCCGAGGAGGTGCTGGCCGCCATCGACGCCGTGGTGGCGGGTGGCACCTTCCTCAGCCCCGCCGTCTCGCGCCGCCTGTTCCGCGGCCAGGCGCCGCGGCCCATGCTCACGCCGCGCGAAAGCCAGATCCTCAGCGCCCTGGGCCGCGGCGAATCGAGCAAGCAGATCGCCCAGGCCATGCACCTGAGCGTGCGCACCGTCGAGGCGCACCGCCAGAGCATCAAGCGCAAGCTGGGCATCGAGGGCCAGGCCGAGCTCATCAAGTACGCGGTGGAGCACGCGCGCGAAGCGCCCTGAGCCCACCGGCGCCGCCGCGCCGCGGGTGACCAAGGGTTTTCCCTTAAGTGGTGCCGCGAGGGATCGAACGTGGTGCAACGGATGCGCCACGGCGGTGCGCTGACCATACTGCCCGGCGCCTGGCGGCCCCGCCTTTTCCGGGGGCGGGGCTCAAGAGGAGACTGGCATGTCTGGACTGGGTCGCCACCTCGGGTGGTTTTTCGTGGCCGCGTTGGGCGCCTTCGCACTCGCGGCCGTGGCGCTGGGGCGCGGCGAGGCCGTCAGCGCCCTGTGGGTGGTGGTCGCCGCCGTCTGCGTTTACCTCATCGCCTACCGCTACTACAGCCTGTTCCTGGCCACCCGGGTGCTGGGCCTGGACGGCCAGCGCATGACCCCGGCCTGGCGCCACAACGACGGCCTGGACTACGTGCCCACGCACAAGTACGTGCTCTACGGCCACCACTTCGCCGCCATCGCGGGCGCCGGCCCGCTGGTGGGTCCGGTGCTGGCCGCGCAGATGGGCTACCTGCCCGGGTTGCTGTGGATCCTGGCCGGCGTGGTGTTCGCCGGCGCGGTGCAGGACTTCATCGTGCTGTTCATCTCCACGCGCCGCGACGGCCGCTCGCTGGGCGACCTGATCAAGCAGGAGATGGGCACGGTGCCCGGTCTGATCGCGCTGTTCGGCGCCTTCATGATCATGATCATCATCCTCGCGGTGCTGGCGCTGATCGTGGTCAAGGCCCTGGCCGAATCGCCCTGGGGCACCTTCACCGTGGCGGCCACCATTCCCGTGGCGCTGTTCATGGGCGTGTACCTGCGCTTCATCCGCCCCGGTCGCATCGGCGAGGTCTCGGTGATCGGCTTCGTGCTGCTCATGCTGGCCATCGTGGGCGGCCAGTGGGTGCACGAGAGCCCGGTCTGGGCGCCGCTGTTCACCTACGACGGCAAGGCACTGACCTGGATGCTCATCGGCTATGGCTTCGTGGCCGCCTCCATCCCGGTGTGGCTGCTGCTGGCGCCGCGCGACTACCTCTCCACCTTCCTCAAGATCGGCACCATCGTCGCGCTGGCCATCGGCATCGTGATCGTCGCCCCGCCGCTGCAGATGCCCGCCATGACGCAGTTCGCCGCCGGCAACGGCCCGGTGTGGTCGGGCAACCTGTTCCCCTTCCTGTTCATCACCATCGCCTGCGGCGCGGTGTCGGGTTTCCACGCGCTGATCTCCTCGGGCACCACGCCCAAGATGCTGGACAACGAGACCCATGCGCGCTTCATCGGCTACGGCGGCATGCTGGCCGAGTCCTTCGTCGCCGTCATGGCCCTGGTGGCCGCGGCCTGCATCGACCCCGGCGTCTACTTCGCCATGAACAGCCCGGCCGCGCTGGTGGGCAACACGCCCGAGCTGGTCGCGGCCAAGCTGTCCACCTGGGGCTTCGTGATCACGCCCGAGATGCTGGTGCAGACCGCCAGGGACGTGGGCGAGAACACCATCCTGGCGCGCGCGGGCGGCGCGCCCACGCTGGCCGTGGGCATGGCGCAGATCCTGCACCAGGTGGTGGGCGGCAAGACCATGATGGCCTTCTGGTACCACTTCGCCATCCTGTTCGAGGCCCTGTTCATCCTCACCGCCGTCGACGCCGGCACGCGCGCGGGCCGCTTCATGCTGCAGGACCTCATGGGCAGCTTCGTGCCCGCGCTCAAGCGCACCGACTCGCTGCCCGCCAACCTGATCGCCACCGCCCTGTGCGTGGCCGCCTGGGGCTACTTCCTGTACCAGGGCGTGGTCGACCCGCTGGGTGGCATCAACACCCTGTGGCCGCTGTTCGGCATCGCCAACCAGATGCTGGCCGCCGTGGCGCTGATGCTGGGCACCGTGGTGCTCTACAAGATGAAGAAGGACCGCTACGCCTGGGTCACCATGGCGCCCGCGGCCTGGCTGCTGGTCTGCACGCTGTCGGCGGGCTGGCTCAAGATCTTCTCCAGCGACCCCAAGGTGGGCTTCCTGTCCAACGCCCAGCGCTACGCCGACGCCATCCAGCAGGGCGCGCTGCTGGCGCCGGCCAAGACGGCAGAGGCCATGTCGCGCATCGTCTTCAACAACCGCCTCGACGCCGTGCTGTGCGGCCTGTTCATGTTCGTGGTGCTGAGCGTGCTGGTCTACAGCGTCAAGAGCATCTTCCAGGCGCGCGCCGAACGGCACGCCACCGCGAACGAGGTGCCCTTCGAAGCGCTGCCCGCCGGCGCCAACGCCGGTGCCTGACAACGCCCCACCCGGTGCCGGCCTGCTCGACGACATCGGGCGGGCCGGCCGCTACCTGACCCAGAGCTTTCGGCTCATGGTGGGCGTGCCCGACTACGGCAGCTACGTGGCCCACATGAAGGCCACGCACCCCGACCAGCCGCCCATGAGCTACGAGGCCTTCTTCCGCGAGCGCCAGGCCGCGCGCTACGGCTCGCGCATGGGGCGCTGCTGCTGACAGCGAGGCCGGGCGCGCCCTGTTCGGGCGCGGCCGCCCACCCACTCCGGGGCGCGTACGCCACCCGGCGTACATACGCCACCCCCGCTTCTTCCTAGCATCCGTTCCGTCCGCTGTCAGGGCTTTCGGGCCCGCCCCAGCGGCGCGAGTCCCGTCCCACGGGCCCCCAACGGATCCAGCTGGAGAAGCGCCATGTCGTCGAACACCTCCCAACCGCGTCGCCTGACGCTCAAGACCCTCGCGGCGGCCGCCACCGCCGCCTCGCTCGGCTTCACCGGCCTGAGCGCGCACGCCCAGGACACCATCAAGGTCGGCGTGCTGCACAGCCTGTCGGGCACCATGGCCATTTCGGAAACCGTGCTCAAGGACACGGTGCTCATGGCCATCGATGAGATCAACGCCAAGGGCGGCCTGCTGGGCAAGAAGCTCGAGCCCGTGGTGGTGGACCCGGCGTCCAACTGGCCCCTGTTCGCCGAGAAGACCAAGCAGCTGCTCACGCAGGACAAGGTCGCGGTGATCTTCGGTTGCTGGACCTCGGTCAGCCGCAAGTCGGTGCTGCCGGTGGTGGAAGAGAACAACGGCCTGTTGTTCTACCCCGTGCAGTACGAGGGCGAGGAGCTCAGCCCCAACGTGTTCTACACCGGCGCCGCGCCCAACCAGCAGGCCATTCCGGCGGTGGAGTACCTCATGAGCAAGGACGGCGGTTCCGCCAAGCGCTGGGTGCTGCTGGGCACCGACTACGTCTACCCGCGCACCACCAACAAGATCCTGCGCGCCTTCCTCAAGAGCAAGGGCGTGAGCGAGGCCGACATCATGGAGGAGTACACCCCCTTCGGCCACAGCGACTACCAGACCATCATCGCCAAGATCAAGAAGTTCGCGAGCGAGGGCAAGAAGACGGCCGTGGTGTCCACCATCAACGGCGACTCCAACGTGCCCTTCTACAAGGAACTGGGCAACGCCGGCCTCTCCGCCAAGGACGTGCCGGTGGTGGCCTTCTCGGTGGGCGAGGAAGAGCTGCGCGGCGTGGACACCAAGCCGCTGGTGGGCCACCTGGCCGCGTGGAACTACTTCATGAGCATCAAGAGCCCGGCCAACACGGCCTTCGTGAAGAAGTGGAGCGACTACGCCAAGGCCAAGAACATCGCCGGCCACAAGGACAAGCCCATCACCAACGACCCGATGGAGGCCACCTACATCGGCTTCAACATGTGGGCGCAGGCCGTGACCAAGGCCAAGAGCACCGACGTGGACAAGGTGCGCGAGGCCATGGCCGGGCAGACCTTCCCGGCCCCGGGCGGCTTCGTCTCCACCATGGACAAAGAGAACCACCACCTGCACAAGCCGGTGTTCATCGGCGAGGTGCGCGCCGACGGCCAGTTCAACGTGGTGTGGAAGACCCCGGGCCCGGTGGTGGCCGACCCGTGGAGCGACTACATCCCCGAGAACAAGGGCAAGAAGAACGTGCCCAGCAAGGCCGCCAAGGTGGCGTCCAAGTAAGCCGGTGGTGGAGGCCCGATGCGCGGTGTGATCGTCCGTTGCTGTGCCGCGTTGCTGGCCTGGTGCTGCCTGGCGGGACCCGCCCTGGCGTTGAGCGCGGCCGACGCGCTCGCGGTGGCGCGGGGCGACACGGACGAGCGCATCGCCGCCATCCACCGCCTCGCCGGTTCGGCCGACGGGCGCGCCGCGGCCTTGCTGCGTGCGCTCGCCACCGAGTCGCTGAAGTTCAGCGAGACCCAGGTCTTCATCGTCGAGGGCGAGCGCGCCCTCGACGCCCTCAGCGGCCAGCCCGCGGCGCTGCCCGATGCGGCCGAGGACGCGATGCTCAACAACCGGTTGCGCGGCGCGCTGGACACCGCCTTGGCCGGCATCGAGCTGTTCACCGCCGGTCCCGAGCGCCAGCGCGAGGCCGCGCGCAGCCTGCAGCGCAACGCCTTCAACGATCCCGACCCCGAAGGCCTGCCCCTGATTGAGAAAGCCCTGGCCACCGAGCTGGACGCGGGGGCGCGCCAGTCGCTGGAACTCGCGCAGGCGGCCCTGCAGCTGGCGAGCGAGGACCAGGCCCTTCGCCTGGCCGCCGCCACCAAGCTGGGCGAGGCGCGCCAGGCCATCGTGCGGCCCTTGATCGAGGAGCGGCTGAAGCACGAGGCCAGCGCCGACGTGAAGGCCGCGCTGACACGCTCGCTGGCGGCCATCGACCGCCGCCTGGCCCTGGCCAGCGGCCTGGGCCAGGCCTTCACCGGCATCAGCCTGGGCAGCATCCTGTTGCTCGCGGCGCTGGGCCTGGCCATCACCTACGGGCTCATGGGCGTGATCAACATGGCCCATGGCGAGCTCATCATGATCGGCGCCTACGCCACCTGGCTGGTGCAGGGCCTGTTCCGCCAGTACTGGCCCGAGGCGTTCGACTACTACCTGCTGCTGGCGCTGCCGGCGGCCTTCGCCGCCTCGGCCGCGGTGGGCGCGGTGATGGAGCGCACGGTGATCCGCTTCCTGTATGGCCGGCCGCTGGAAACCCTGCTCGCCACCTGGGGCCTGTCGCTGGTGCTGATGCAGCTGGTGCGCAGCCTGTTCGGCGCGCAGAACGTGGCGGTGGAAAACCCGAGCTGGATGAGTGGCGGCCTCACCGTGCTGGGCAGCCTGAGCCTGCCGTGGAACCGGCTCATCATTCTGGCCTTCGCGGCGGCGGTGCTGATCGGCGTGTCGCTGCTCATCGCGCGCACGCGGCTGGGCCTGTTCGTGCGCGGCGTGACCCAGAACCGGCCCATCGCCGCTTGCATGGGCGTGAACACCGCACGCATCGACACCTGGGCCTTCGCGCTGGGCTCGGGCATCGCGGGCCTGGCGGGCTGCGCGCTCTCGCAGATCGGCAACGTCGGCCCCGACCTCGGCCAGGCCTACATCGTCGACTCCTTCATGGTGGTGGTGCTGGGCGGCGTCGGCCAGCTGGCGGGCACCGTCTACGCGGCGCTGGGCCTGGGCCTGCTCAACAAGTTCATCGAAGGCTGGGCCGGCGCGGTGCTCGCCAAGATCGCGGTGCTGGTCTTCATCATCGTGTTCATCCAGAAACGCCCGCAAGGCATCTTCGCCCTCAAGGGAAGGAGCGTGGAAGCATGAGCCGGATGCCATCGCCCGCCACCGTGGTGCTGCCCGCGCGCGCGCCGCTGCTCACGCGCGCCGGCTGGAGCGCCTTCCTGGCCGCGCTGCTGGCCGTGTGCGCGCTGGCGCCGGTGCTCAACCTGCTGCTGCCCGCGGGCCACCCGCTGCACCTGAGCGACTACATGGTGAGCCTGGTCGGCAAGATCATGTGCTACGCCATCTGTGCGCTGGCCATGGACCTCATTTGGGGCTACAGCGGCATCCTCTCGCTGGGCCATGGGCTGTTCTTCGCGCTGGGTGGCTACATGATGGGCATGTACCTCATGCGCCAGATCGGCCGCGACGGCCAGTACCAGAGCGAGCTGCCGGACTTCATGGTCTTCCTGGACTGGAAGGAGCTGCCCTGGCACTGGGCGCTGTCGGACAGCTTCCTCGCCACGCTCGCGCTCATCGTGCTGGTGCCGGGCGGCGTGGCCTTCGTGTTCGGCTACTTCGCTTTCCGCTCGCGCATCAAGGGCGTGTACTTCTCCATCATCACGCAGGCCCTGACTTACGCCGCGCTGCTGCTGTTCTTCCGCAACGAGACCGGCTTCGGCGGCAACAACGGCTTCACCGACTTCAAGCGCATCCTGGGTGTTCCCATCGCCACGCCGTCCACGCGCATGGTGCTGTTCGTGCTCACGGGCCTCACGCTGCTGGGCTGCTTCCTGCTGGCGCGCTGGCTGGTGCGCAGCCCATACGGCCGCGTGCTGCAGGCCATCCGCGACGCCGAGAGCCGCACCATGTTCTGCGGCTACGACCCGCTGCCCTACAAGCTGAGCGTCTGGACGTTGTCGGCCGTGATGTGCGGCATCGCCGGCGCCCTGTATGTGCCGCAGGTGGGCATCATCAACCCGAGCGAGATGACGCCGGCCAACAGCATCGAGATCGCCGTCTGGGCGGCCGTGGGCGGGCGCGGCACGCTGATCGGGCCCATCGCCGGCGCCTTCCTGGTCAACGGCGCGAAGAGCTGGCTGACCGTGACCTTCCCCGAGTTCTGGCTCTACGTGCTGGGCGGCCTGTTCATCGCGGTGACGCTGTTCCTGCCGCAGGGCGTGGTGGGCCTGGTGAAGAAGCTGCGCCGGGGAGGTTCGGCATGACGCCCGACCTGATGCAGGCCGGCGCCGAGCGCCTGCAGCGCTTCGCGGGCGTCCTGCCCTCGGGCAACACCGCCTCGGGCGGCCGCGCGGCGGGCTTCGCGCGCCCCCTGGTGCCGGGCGAGGTGGACGTCACGCACGGCCGCATCCTGTACCTGGAGGACGTGCACGTCGCCTTCGACGGCTTCAAGGCCATCAACGGCCTGTCGCTGGACATCGCGCCCGGCGAGCTGCGCTGCATCATCGGCCCCAACGGCGCGGGCAAGACCACGATGATGGACATCATCACCGGCAAGACGCGGCCGGACCGGGGGACCGTGTTCTTCGGCTCCACCATCGACCTGCTGCGCCACCGCGAGGCCGAGATCGCCACGCTGGGCATCGGCCGCAAGTTCCAGAAGCCCACGGTGTTCGAGCGGCTCAGCGTCTACGAGAACCTGGAACTCGCGCTGGCGACCCACAAGCGCGTCTGGCCGTCCCTGCGCTTCCAGCCCAATGGCGAACAGCGCGACCGCCTGGCCGAGGTGCTGACGACCATCCACCTGGTCGAACACGTGGTGCGCCCCGCCGGAGAGCTGAGCCACGGCCAGAAGCAGTGGCTGGAGATCGGCATGCTGCTGATGCAGGACCCCAAGCTGCTGCTGCTCGACGAACCCGTGGCCGGCATGACCGACGAAGAGACCGAGCGCACCGCGCAGCTCTTCCTCTCGCTCAAGGGCCGGCACTCGCTGATGGTGGTGGAGCACGACATGGCCTTCGTGCGCGCCATCGCCGCCACGGTGACGGTGCTGTGCGACGGGGCCGTGCTCGCCCAAGGCACCCTCGACGAGGTGCAGGCCGACGAGCGCGTGATCGAGGTCTACCTGGGCCGCTGAAGGACTCCCCATGCTCGACGCAAGAGACATTCACCAGGCCTACGGCGGCAGCCACATCCTGCGCGGCGTGAACCTGCAGGCCCGCGCGGGCGAGGTGACGGTGGTGCTGGGCCGCAATGGCGTGGGCAAGACCACGCTGCTCAAGTGCCTGATGGGTCTGGTGCCCACCAAGAGCGGCGAAGTGGTGTTCGACGGCCAATCGGTGCGCGCCGCGCCGCCCTATGTGCGGGCGCGATTGGGCATGGGCTACGTGCCGCAGGGGCGTGAGATATTCGCGCGCCTGACCGTTCAGGAGAACCTGCAGATGGGCCTGGCCACGCGCCCCCTGGGCACGCCAGTGCCGCCGCAGCTGTTCGAGCTGTTCCCCGTGCTCCAACAGATGCTGGGCCGCCGCGGTGGCGACCTCTCGGGCGGCCAGCAGCAGCAGCTGGCCATCGCGCGCGCCCTGGCGAGCCGGCCCAAACTGCTGATCCTGGACGAGCCCACCGAGGGCATACAGCCCAACATCATCAAGGACATCGGCCGCGTGATCCGCCAGCTCGCCACGCGGGGCCTGGACGGCGAACCCATGGCCATCGTGCTGGTGGAGCAGTACTACGACTTCGCCGAGGCCCTGGCCGACCGCTACCTGGTGATGGAGCGTGGCGAGGTCATCGCCAGCGGGCCAGGCGGTGAGATGGCGCAGAAGGGCGTGCGGCAGCTGGTGGCCATCTGAGGCCGCGGCCTCCGCCCGGGGTCAGGGCCTGGTCCGGTGGTTCGGCCAGGTCCTGGCCAACCGCGCCGCCGACGGGGTCTCTGCGCACAGCCCCTGGGCGCCGGCGCACCATGGCATGCCTGGGTGGGCGCGGCGCGCGGCGCGTTCACCCGGACGTGCCTGCAGGAACGCCGCTTGCCGCGCGCATTGCCCATCAACTGTGTGAGGGCCCTGCCATGACGCACAAGCACCCACCCCCCGACCAGGCGCTGGCCGAGCACCCGAAGGACTACTCGGACCCCGAACTCAAGGAATACACCGACGAGTTCGCCCAGGACATCCTCGACGAGGTGACGCCCATCATGCCGCTGGTGCTGCCGCTGATGGCGGCGCTGCAGATGTTCATGCTGGCCTTCATCGCGGTGGTGATGGCCTGAGCCGGACGTGGGCGTGCGCCGCCGACGCCCGGCGCGCGCTCAGTCCGCGGTGATCTTGCGTTCCTTGATGACGGCGCCGAAGCGCTTGGAGTCGTCCATGCCGCGCTTGCCGAACTCGGCCGGCGACAGCGGCAGGGCCTCGCCGCCAAGGCTGATCATCTTCTCGCGCACGGCGGGCGTGGCCAGGATCTTGTTGATCTCGGTGTTCAGCCGCGCGATGACGGCCGGGGGCGTGCCGGCCGGCGCGTAGAAGCCGAACACCGTGTCGGCGTCGAAGCCCTTGAGGCCGGCCTCGTCCAGCGTGGGCACGTTGGGGAACAGCGGCGAGCGCTTGCTGCTGCCCACGGCCAGCAGCTTCAGGCGGCCGCTTTTGGCGTGCTGCAAGCCGATGCCCGGGTCGAAGGTGTAGTCGATCTGGTTGCCCAGCAGGTCGTTGAGCGCGGGCGCCGCGCCGCGGTAAGGCACGTGCACGGCGAACAGGCCGGCCTGGCTCTTGAACATCTCGCCGGCCAGGTGGGGCGAGCTGCCGTTGCCCGGCGAGCCGTAGCTGAGCTTGCCCGGGCGCGCCTTCACGTAGGCGATGAATTCCTGAATGTTGTTCACTTCCAGCCCGTTGCGCGCCATCAGGTAGACGGCGATGCGCGCGGCCGAGGCCACGGGCACCAGGTCCTTCGCGGGGTCGAAGGCCATCCTGGCGTAGAGGTGCGGGTTCACCGAGACCATGCCGCCCGAGGACAGCAGCAGGGTGTAGCCGTCGGCCGGCGACTTGGCCACGGCGTCGCCCGCCACGTTGCCGTTGGCGCCGGCGCGGTTCTCCACCACCACGGTCTGGCCCAGGGCGTCGGCCAGGGGGGTGGAGACCAGGCGCGCGATCTGGTCGGCCGCGCCGCCGGGCGCGAAACCCACGATCACCTTGACCGGCTTGTCGGGCCAAGCCTGCGCGAGCGCGGCGGGGGCGGCCAGCAGCGTGGCGGCGGCCAGGGCGGTGGCGGTGAGCAGGGATTTCATGCGGGTCTCCTGGATGTGTGTGTTGTGGATGGGAACGGAACTCAGTGGGCCTGCTTCTTCAGGCGCGGGTTGTGGTGCCAGCGGATGGGCTGGGCCTTGAGCGGGCGCGCGGGCGCGCCATGCTGCACCAGGGTGCGGTCGAGCGCGGTGCCGGCCTCGTCGGCCAGCGCGGCCTCGCGGGCCTGGGCCACGGCTTCCGCGGCGCCGGCCCTGGTGGCGTCGGACAGGTGGTCCACGATGTGCAGCAGGTTGTCCTTGCCGCGCTCGTTGGTGCTGCCGTAGCCCTTGATGAGCCGGCCGCATTTCGCCAGCTCCAGCCCCAGGCGCGCATCGGCGCGCGCGCCGGCTTCCACGGCCGCCAGCCAGCGGTCCATGAGCGCCTGTTCGGTGGCGAAGCGGCTGCCCAGGGGGCGCAGGCGCTTGGTGGCGGCCAGCGCGCGCAGCGCGAGCAGGCCCAGCACGCCGTGGCTGGACACCTTGAGCGGCAGCGCCCAGGGCGCCTGGCCGCGTTGCACGCGACGCTGGTCCCAGGCCAGCACGCGGCGCGCGAGGGACTCGGGCAGCATGGCGGCGAACTCGGGGGCGCCGGGCTTGAAGTGGTCGTAGACCCGCAGCAGGTCGCCGCTGCCGGCCTTGACCTCGCGGCGCACGCGCTCGGCGCGGCTGGCGCGCGCCTTGAGCTCGGCCACGCGAACGATGTCGTCGAAGGCCATCCACAGCGCGAGCCAGCGCGCGGCCTCGCGCGTGGCGGCGAAGCCCTGCGCGCCGGCCGGATCGCCCGCGCGCTCGGCGGCGAGCACGCGCTGCAGGCGCTCGAGGTAGCGCTGGCCGTAGGCGGCGTTCTGGTACTCAACGGCGCGCGCGTGGCCCAGGGCCAGGATGTCGTGCAGCGCAGTGGGGAAGGGCGCCAGCAGGGCGGTGGGCGTGGTGGTGGGCACCGGCGCTTCGGCGTCGTCGTTCATCACCTGCTCGACCCAGCGCGCCTGCTCGCGCTGCGCGCTCACCGCGTCGAAGGCGAGGGCGAAGCCGCGCAGGCTGGCCTTGGCGTGGCCGCCGGCACCGCCCACCACGGCCTCGTAGTCGGCGCGCGTGAAGGGCAGCAGGCCGCTGGCGGCGATGGCGCCCAGCATCACCGCGCTGACCACGGTGCCGGCCTCGCGCGTGAGC